>NZ_JAKSYQ010000020.1:0-1037 GCF_022829665.1 Methylobacterium sp. E-041
CCGTTGGCGGCCCAGGGCATCCAGGAGCCGTTGAACTCCCAGCCGACGCGCACGTAGATGTTGCCGTCGCTGCTG
This sequence comes from Methylobacterium sp. E-041, assembly GCF_022829665.1. Lineage (NCBI taxonomy): Bacteria > Pseudomonadati > Pseudomonadota > Alphaproteobacteria > Hyphomicrobiales > Methylobacteriaceae > Methylobacterium > Methylobacterium sp. E-041. The sequence goes on from NZ_JAKSYQ010000020.1 coordinate 76, forward strand.
GCCTTGGTCTGCGCTAAGCCCTGCGCGGCCAACGGCCACGAAGCCGCGTTCATCAAAGCCTTCCAGGAGCTGGTGACCACGTTCCGCTCCGTGTCCGACAAGTTCAAGGTCGTATGGGACACCACTAACGATGGTGGCAACATGAACCCGGAGAAGGCGGATCCGGGCGACAAGTACGTCGATGTGATCGGCACAGACGTCTACTACAGCACCCTATGGGACGGCACCGATGCCGCCAAGGGGTTCAAGGGCGAGGTCACCCGCACCTACGGCCTAGAGTGGCAGCAGGATTTCGCCGCAGCCCACGGTAAGGCCACTGCCATCTCCGAATGGGGTGTCGCCAGCGACAACGCGGGTCCCTACGTTCAGGCCATGACCAAGTGGATGGCCGACCATAAAATGGTCTACGAGAACTACTGGGACTCGAACGCTGACTACAACGGCAAGCTGAGCACAGGCGCAAACGCCACCGCAGGCGCTGCCTACAAGAGCGCCATTGCTAGTCTAGGCCAGTCGTCGCTTGAGATACCCTCAGTCCCTGTTACAGCTCCTGCTTCAAACCCGGCTTCTCCTGTGAGCACAGGAGTGGACACTTTGGTGTTCAAGGTCTCTGGCGACAACTGGCAGGGTGACCCGCACTTCATCGTGACGGTCGACGTTAATCATTTCTGCGGCACGCTCACCACCTCTGTACACTAAGCTTATCGCCCTTTCCCTACCCTCCGCCCTTCCGATCTCTTCGGCTCAGGCGCTCACGATGTCGCGGTGAAGTTCATCGACAACGCCGACAACGGTTGGGGCAACGATCGCAACCTCTACGCCCCGAACGCGCCGACCTCGTGCTGGATCATCCCCGAGATCTCGCGCACCTGGGTGAACATCTTGGCGATCGGCTGGAACAGGCCGGAATGCTCGGCCTCGTAGGTGCCGACGTCGCGCGGGCCGGCCGGCTCGCCGAAGTT
>NZ_JAKSYQ010000024.1:0-8845 GCF_022829665.1 Methylobacterium sp. E-041
GTTCTCCTCGCATGCCGCCAGAAGCGACAGCCTTCTCCCGTCGGTCGACCGGAGAATGGAAGAACCAAGCTCAAGCTCGTTTCGATCCGTTCGATCGTGGACCCGTAAGCGCGTGGAATGCGCAGCCGGGCACCTCGGATATTCCTCCGGTCCAAAAGGCCGATCGGCGACGCTTCACCGACACCATGGCGCTGCTCCACACCAGCGCATAGGCGTGGGCGGTATCGAGCCCGTTGTGATGGGATCTCCGTCTCCCACCCGCCTCGCCACCTGATCCGGGGGCCGGTTGATCTGCATCAGCATGACGGCCGCAAAGCAGCAGAGGGCCAGCGACGTGATCCAGAGAAGGGCTCGTGCGGTCCGCTTGGTACGCTTCGACATGCCCGCGAAGGTGTCGGCCGGCGGTTAGCAGGCGCTTAATGGAACGCTGGAGGCGAAGCAGGCCGGTCCTCCGATCCGATCACGGCGGATGGGTGCGTCGTTCATCTCACCGGCCACCCGGTCCTGAGCCGGGCTTGCTGGGAAGGTGCCCGTGATCCGTTGCCAGCCGGTCGATCAGCAGAGGCGGCCGGGCCGGCATAGGTCTGCGTACCTGGTGTTGGTATAGTGCCGGCGAACAGGGAAGGCGCTGCCCGGCGCAGGCGGCCCTCTTGAGCCCCTCGGCGATCCGCCGGCTCGATCACGCCTTGAACGCTGTACGCGCCGAGGCCCTATATGTCGGGCATGATCACCTTCACGCCGAACCCGCATACGATACGGATCAACCCGTCCAAGTCGGAGCCAGGACGCTTCGACTGGACGATCATGAAGGATGATTTGGTCGTACGCCAATCGATCCGATCTTTCGGATCACAGGGGGCATCCGAGGCAAGTGCCGATACGGCATTTCGAGAGATAACAGCCCTTTGGCAGACTGCGCGGTAAGTCCAGGACGAGCCGAAAGTACCGATCGGGACGCTCGGTTCACGACGGTACCTGCCGCCTGGACGCCCGCACGGTGGCGGCGACCGCTTTTGTTTGTCGCGACGTGCTCGCGGCACCGCGCAACGACGACCTCATGCGCGCCGCCCCACCATCGGCGTGCCGGCGGCCCCGATGCCCGCCAGGATCTTGCTCAATCTCAGCTGGAATCCTCAGGATCCTTTGGAGTTATTTTCTCTGTACCCGATTGCCTCCGCGAGGCGTTGTCCCTTCAGAACCAGCAAAATGAGGCGATCATGCGAGAAATCGCGCTGCCGTCCATGCCGGTGTACGTTGGTCTATGCCTTATGATCCTGGGAATGGAAGCGGAGCACTTGGCCTGTCGCCGATGGCGCATGGCACAGCATTCCAAGGAACTCGATATCCGGGTGGTGCTGGGCTTCAGCCTACCCCTGGCAGGGTTCCTCCTGATGTGGCTCGGACGTGCCTGATCTGAACTCGCTGCCGGATCACGGGATCGAACATGCAAGGAGCGTTTTATGCCTCAGCAACCGAGCCTCGCGGATCAGCGATCTCACAGGGCTGACGATGCCGGGCGTTCCCCTGCAGCCGAAACGGATGCCGAAGCCGACGATACGTTGGCGCAAGCCCGTATCGAAAAACATCGTGAAGCCGCCAACCACGTTCGCATGACGGTCACCGGCAACGCTGCGAACGCCGAGAAGGGTGACAGCGGAAAGGACGATCAGTGAGGCATGTGCTTGAAGGCCCGACATCAAGCGTTCACCGGTCGTCGAAGCCAAAGACTGCAAGTTGATGGCCACGGCTGTCAGGATCGAGGGCGGGAACATCCAGCGTCACGCCGTCCCGACATCGTGGCCTATGGAAGACCAAAGCGCTTCCAGGAGCTTCGACCGCTGGTCGGAAAAGCCGGAATTCATTTCGGTGATCCGGAGGATCGCCTCGTCGACCGCATCCAGTCCTCCGATGGCGTGAATGCTTTCACCGATTGTGCGAAGCTGCGCCGCGATCGTCGCCGAGGCCGACTCATTCAAGAACGGTGTGTGGCCCACTTCGGTATCGTCGAAGCGGTTCCACTCGATCTGTCGCAGAAGGGCATCGACAGCGCAGACCTGATTGGTCGCGATGTGGTCCTGCTCCTGAATTGCCTGAGGCCTTCGACCGAAATTGTAGGGCTTTGGAGCGACCTTCCCCGCTCTTAAGGATCAGATGAATGGATGTCGTTCTCACACCGACAGGGCCGGCCGGCAAGGCATGGGATCTCAAAGATCGGCTGGGACGGAGCCTCGGCAAGATCACAAGGCCGAAGGATACCGACGATTTCCAGATCCAGCCGGATGAGGCGGGCCTTCTCGTGACTGTGAAACGCGCGCACGCCTCCCTCGACGCCGCGATGTCGGCCATCGCAAGCGTCGCCAATGGCGCGTGCACGCTGGACAGCCAGGATTGGGGTTAGGGCTCAAAGCGCGAGATACGCATGTTCGAGCCATGAGACGCGAAACATTTGAATGCGGCTCGGCTCGGCGCGGCCGTTCGTTCCGTCCCTTCGGCCAGCCTCGTTCCTGCTGGCGAGCTGATCCGGGCAGTGATTTTCGTCCAGCTCCGCGCCTTCTCCTCATGGAACCGGCTGCCGGAACCACCTCCGATTTCGGAGATGAACTTCAGACCCGCACGCTCGAAGGCTCCTGGCATCGGTCGGCTCCGCGTTTCGCCCCGTGGGCGATCTGCTGCGGCAGCGAAGGAAGCGGAAGGTCGTGCTCGTCCAGCAGGAAGGCTGCGCTGAGTAGCGCCCGGATATGTTGCTCCGGGACTGGCCGACTCATGATCTGCGCGTCCAGCACCTGATCGGCAAGGAGGCCGGCAAGGCGGGAGACCTCGGACAGGCGTTCCCAGGGCTGCCGTCGTCGTCTCGACCGAAAGCGCCGAGCGCTTCGCCGCCACCGTCGCCCCGCCGGTCAACCGCGACGGCACCTTCGACCGCTCCGCCATCAAGCGCGCCGCGATCCGTTCGGCTCAGGCCCGCATGGAAGTGACTGGCGACGCCTGGGGCATGTGCATGTCCTATGCGCTCGCGGGCGCCCGGGCCGCCGCCAAGGTCCTCCCGCGCCGACCGCGCGCATCGAGGTCGGACCGATGGCCTCCGACCGGATCCGCTCCCCCGCCGTCCGCCTGCTGCACGCCCGGCAGGATCACGCGGTCTGCCTCCGCCTTGGTGCCTCCTACCGGCACCGGATCCGCGGCCGGCGAGACCGATCAGCGCGGGGCCCATGCCTGGGCGCTCGGCCTTGCCCGCCGCTGACGCCTCGTCGCTGCCGAACGGAGCGAGACGCGCTGATGGCCGACCTCGCCCGCCGCACCGTTTCTCGGTGCCTTCCTGGCTCTCGTAGCCGCACGGATGCCTGCCATCGCCTCTGACGGCGTGCTGCCGGTCGCGGCCGGGCGCGCGGTGATCCCGTTCGCGCCTCTCCCTTGGGGCGGCCGGGGCAACAGTCTGGCTGCCGCTGGCGCGGCTTGAGGTCATGGCGGGACGGTAAGGCAGGCGCGTTGGCGCTTCGCTCAGCGGCACAGCGGCAGCCCAGCATCAGGCAGGCAGGGGCCGCCGACAATCGGGCAGCCCCCCATGCTCTCGAACGTGGCCTGCCGCGCGAGTCGCTGCGGAGCGACACTGGCGAATGTAGCTCCCGCCGAGAGGCAGATCAGGCTGAGAGCGAACATCGTGCTCTCACCGCTTCCTCGGCGCACCGGACACGGGCAGGACCATCGACCCGGCACGAAGCCGCCCGGCATCGGTGTGTCGAGACCGCCAAGATCGCATCCCTCATCTGAGGGATGTGATCTTGGCTCTCGTGCCGGCGTCAGCCGAATGGCCGTATCGCGCCTCAGCGCTTGCCGTCGTGATCACCATCGCGCATCGCGCCAGTTGGCTCCTGGACATGAGCTTCGAGGAACCAGAGCTGCTTATCGACGCCGCGCGAGACCTCAGTGAAGAGGTCCGCCGTGCCGGCATCGCCCGCCTCGTCGGTGTCGTCGATGTTTTGGCGGACGGCGTTCGCATAGACCGCATAGCGATCGATCAGCGCCGCAAGATGGTCTGCGATCCGATAGGCGTCGAGCGGATACGGTGCGAGCTGCGAGCCAGCGGCCACCGCGGTCGCCGTGCCCCGCGCCGTGCCGCCGAGCTGCGTGATGCGCTCGGCAACCTTGTCGTTGTAATCGTCGAGTTCGGTACGGAACCCATCCAGCATCAGGTGGATGCCGATGAACTGCGGACCCTTCAGGTTCCAGTGGGCCTGCTTGACCGCCAGCGCCAAGTCGATGCCGTCCGCGAGCCGGGCGTTGAGCGCGTCGGTCGAGACCTGCTTCGCGTTGGACTTGGTGCCGTTCTGGGTCTCGTGGAGGCGCTGCCCCTGGGAGGCGTTCGTGTCGGCCATGGTAGGTCCCTTCAAGTTTCAGCAACAGCCGGAAGGCGCTCTGCAGCAGCCTAGGCGACAGCGTCTGGGATGCGCGCGATGAGCGCTCGCTCCCTTCAAGACCGCCATCGGGCGCGGGTTCCTCTGCAACGATCGAACGACGGTGCTGGGCACCGTGGGTGGCTAGAATTGCCGCGCTGCTCGGCGAGCAGGAGCCGGATGAAGAGGCCGAGCCTCGGGCGATCCTCGTGGGGCGACTTCAAGGCGAATGAGGGCTAAAGGCTTCAGGCAGGCGCCGATGCGATTGCACGGCGCCTCAGCTGGCGGGCACAGGCTCGCCATCCCCCACCCTTACGGAGACCGGATTGAAAGAGCCCGAGCAAGGCAGTCCTGAAGCCATCTACGTCTCAGCCATGGTCGGAGAGATGATGCGTCGCGTCCTCGATGACGCCCTTCTCGACCTCGCCAAAGCGAAAGGGCCGAGCTACCTTGACACATTCCTTGAACGTGAACTCGCACGTTACAGCGACCTGTTCCGCGAGCGGGTGGACGACAGGCCCGAGACCACGGATGCGTTGCGAGCTTGGTTCCTCGTGGATGGACAGACAGCCCTACGGGAAGTTGTCGCTCGCGCTATGACCGCTGCGAACCGCGAGTAGCCAGTCTGAGATAGCGCCGCAGTCGATGCCGGATAGGGCGCACTCGGGAAGCGGGTTCCCATGAGGCTGGACCTGCTACAGCAGCTCCCGGCGCCTCACTCCGAAACGTCCCCGGATGATTTCGCTTCACCGCTGCATGGGTCTTGCTTGCAAGGCTCCACCTCGCCGCGCTGGATCACCATGCTCGACCGCCGCTCCTTGATCCTCGCTGCCGGCGCGAGCGCGATCGCGACCAGCGTTTGCGCTCAGCCACGGTCCGAGCGCTTGCGGCTTTGGCCCAGCGCCCCACCGGGTGGGGGCGGCCCGATGGGGACCCAACAGGCTGAGATCGATGGGGCCGCCTTCAACATATCCGAGCCCCTGCTGGACATCTTCATTCCGCCCAAGCCGAACGGTGCCGCGGCACTCGTCGTCGGCGGCGGCGGTTATCGACGCATCGGCCTGGTCAAGGAGGCCTATCCGGCCGCAGGCTGGCTGACCGACATCGGGGTGACGGCCTTCGTCCTCACCTACCGCCTACCCAACGAGGGCTGGGCCGACGGCACCTTGGTTCCCCTGCAGGACGCGCAACGGGCCATGCGGACGATGCGCTCGCGGGCGGAGGCGATGGGGCTCGACCGGCAGCGGATGGGGGTCGTCGGCTTCTCGGCGGGCGGACATCTCGCCGGCACGCTCGCGATGCGTGCCGGCCTACGCACCTACGCGCCGGTGGACGAGATCGATCGGCAGTTGGCCCGTCCCGACTTCGCGGCCCTGATCTATCCGGTCGTCACGCTGGAGCCGCCTTACGACAACACGGGCACCCGGCGGAACCTCGTCGGCGAGCAGCCGAAGCCCGAAGCGCGGACCGCCTGGTCGCTCCAGACACAGTTGCGTCCGGGCTGCCCGCCGCTCTTCCTCGTGCAGACCGACGACGATCCCGTGATCAGTCCGGAGAACAGCCGCATCCTCGACACGGCCTGTCGGCACATGAGCGTCCCGGTCGAGTTCCACCGCTTCAGCAAGGGCGGCCATGGTTTCGGCATTGGGGAGCCGGGCACGCCCGCAAGTGTCTGGCCCACCCTGTGTCATGCGTGGCTCCAGACCCTCGACATGCTGGGTTGAAGGCTGAACGTCGCTTCCGGTGCGTTGATCTCAGCCAGATCAGGGGATCATCCGGGCACCGCGAGCCGCGAATGGTCGTCGGCTGCATCGGGCGGGCGAACGCGCTCAAGGGGCCCTGGGGGGAGCGGGTTTCTGTGACGCACCATGGTTTACTGGGACGCTCGGAACCCGCCTTGACCGTTCCGGTTGCAATGCCGTGCCCGACACCGCTTACCTGCCCCGCATATCTGCGTTTCTCAAGGCCGCAGGACCCGGTCTTGTCGTGATGCTCGCCGACACCGATGTCGGGAGCCTGATCACCGCCGCGCAGAGCGGAGCGCGTTGGGGCTATTCCCTGCTTCTGCTGCAACTCCTGCTCGTGCCGATCCTCTACATCGTTCAGGAACTCACCGTCCGCCTCGGCACGGCGACAGGCCGTGGTCACGGCGCGCTAATCCGAGAGCATTTCGGACCCGCTTGGGCCTGGATTTCATTTGGCGGTCTCGTCGTGGCCGGTATCGGAGCCATCGTCACCGAGTTCTCGGGGATCGCCGGCATCGGTGACCTTTTCGGTGTGCCGCGGATCGTCAGCCTTGGTTTACCGGTGGCGATCCTGCTGTGGCTGGTGTTCACCGGGGGCTACCGGCGTGTCGAGGTGGTAGCCATCGCCGTCGGCTTGTTCGAACTCGTGTTCATCGGACTCGCTATTGCGGCCAAACCTGACCCAGGCGAAATCCTGGCCTCGTTCGCGCACATACCGCTAAACGACGGCGGCTTCCGGGTTCTCATCGCAGCCAATATCGGCGCAGTCATCATGCCATGGATGATCTTCTACCAGCAGTCGGCGATCGTCGATAAGGGCCTTGGCTGGCAACACGCACGCGACTCGCGCCTGGATACCCTCGTCGGTGCGATCATCTCGCAATGCGTGATGGGGGCGATCCTGATCGCGGCGGCTGCCACCATCGGGAAGGGCGGCCGCGGAACAGCCCAAGGGCTCGATACGGTCGGCCAACTAGCAGATGCCTTCACACCGGCGCTGGGCCCATGGCTCGGACACGTCGCCTTTGGGGTCGGCATCATCGCGGCGGCGTTCGTGGCACTCAACGTCGTCGCACTGTCGCTCGCCTGGGGCTTCGGCGACCTGACGGGCCGAGCGCACTCCCTCACCTTGTCGCCGCGTCAGGCACCAGCCTTCTACGGCGCCTTCACCTTAGTTGTGGTCGCAGGTGCGATCGGAGTGCAGCTCGTACCGAACCTTGTAGCGCTCAACGTCGCCGTAGAAGTGATGAACGCGCTCCTGCTGCCGCTGGCCCTCGGCTTCCTCATCCTGCTCGCCACCCGTGCCTTGCCGCCAGACCGGCGGGTCGAAGGCACCTACAAATGGGTGGTCTACGTCGTATCCGGCCTCACGATCGCCTTCGCGATGGTTGGTGTCCTCGATGGGGTTGGGCTGCTTTAGGGCGGTCGCAACCCGATCTCGACGCGGAGTCAGGGCCGCGCCGTCCACTCGTCCGCCGTCAGTTCCGGGCCGGTGACGCAGAGCATGCCGTTCGTCACGATGCCGAAGCCATCGGCGATCCACGCCTGCCAGTCCTCGACGTGGATCGTAGGAGGTGCTTGCCGCGGCGAGATTGCCGGGCCGCGTGGACGGAATGGCGCCGAACGATCGTCCCGCGAATGAGAACGGGGCGCCGGCCCGGGAGCCGGGACTGTTCTCGACACGCAATCGCGCGATCGAACGCACGTTGAGCACCATCCAAGGCGTCGCGGATCCGCCCGGCTCGGATCGGTATGCCAAAGCGGGCTCGCGCCGTGCGGGCGAGGGTTGCGACCCCGGGAGAGGCGGAGCCGGTCAGACGGTTCATGAGCCCAGAGGCGGCGGCACCGGCGGCCGGAATGGCTGCATCGAAAGCCCCTCCTACCATTGCGCCCGTCAGCGCATTCCCCGCCACGTCGCCTGTCCGACACTACGCTCGCCGGATTTCAAGTCGCACCGGGACGCGTCAGTGTCCGCCGTGACCTGACGCCGTTATGGTCTCCGCGCCTTGAACCTGCTGTCGGTCTCGTAGGTCGCCACGGCCTCGGCTGGGATGCGGTACAGCTTCCCGCCCTACTCATGCATTGCCGGCGATGCGGCAGCAGCAGATGGGGCATTGGAAAGCGGCGGATCGGACTACAGCGCAGCGGTGAGCGGGGATAACCTTTGAAGCCCGGCAAAAGCTATACCACACCTATTGCGCTCGATCCGACTTCGGATAGAATAGAACTCGTTCCAGTCCATCTAAAATTAAACAACTCAAGCGCGCCCTAAAAGGCGCGTTTTTTTGTTTTTTGTCCCGATTTTTAGACGGTCGGGTTCGGAAAACGACAAACGCCCCAGGAGGTTTCTCCTGGGGCGTTGTTTGATCGACCGACCCATCCAACCGAACCGCGGCTTTGGGCGAGCCGCGGCCGATCCGGCAGGTCCTAGTACGAGCCGAACTTGTAGTTCAGGCCGGCGCGCACGACGGCGAACTCGGTGCTGTTGTTGCGGTTCAGGCCGCGCTGCACGACGGTCACGCCAGGCGAGGTAAGGGTCACGGTGCCGGTCGAGTTGGAAGCGAAGGCGCCGTTGTTGCGGCCGCCCTGGTCGAGGTTCACGTACAGGCCTTCCACCTTAAGCGTCACGGCCGAGTAGCGGAAGAAGTTCAGGAACGAGTCGGTCGGCAGGGAGTACTCGACGCCGGCGCCGGCGGCCCAGCCGGGCGG
>NZ_JAKSYQ010000053.1:0-96131 GCF_022829665.1 Methylobacterium sp. E-041
CACAAACACCAGGCCACCCGGCTCTCGCCAGCTGCCCCATCGCTCGTCATGTCGGTGGACCAAGTCCAGAACCGCGTCGCCGCCGCCCCGTCTCGATGAACAGGGGTATACGGACCACCCAGCAGCCCGTCAACAGCCAAATGCGGAGAAATCCATAAAATCCGCGACAGGCGTGTGACGCGGTCCTCCCGGGTTCCGGCGACGACGGCAGGCCTCTCCGGGAAGTCGACTCATCCCCACCCGTCCTCTTCGCGCGTCAGTGGCTGCGGCTCTCGGACGGCAGGCGTCGGGCCACCGTCCGCGCGGATGGGAAGCCTGCCGAACCCCTTTGACGGTGCGATCACGGGGTCTTCGCGAAACTGGACCGCGGAGGCGTTCGGCACGACATCGACGTCAGTCGGCCGGCCGGCCGGCCGGGCGATCGCCCGAGCAGGTGGCCCGAGCTCAGCCATCTGCCGCCGATCGCGCGACCGTCAGGCGCGCGTCCAACCCGGCACCGGTTCAATCCCCGTACGCCCGCGCGGGCCGATCGAGATCGAGGGTGACGGTCAGGCCGTCATAGGCCGGCACCACGCCGGGCGGCAGCTTGGCCGCCAGCGTCGCGTGGTCGAGGTCGGTGTGGAGATTGGTGAGGATCGCGCGGCGCGGGCGCACGTCCGCGATCAACGCCAGCGCCTCCGAGACCGAGTAATGGGTCGGGTGCGGGGTCTCGCGCAGGGCGTCGATGATCAGCAGGTCGAGATCGTGGAGCCGCGCCCGGCTCGCCTCGGGCAGGAGGCTGAGATCCGGGATGTAGGCGGCCGGCCCGAGGCGGAACCCGAGGGCCGCCTCGTTGCCGTGCTCGACCGGCAGCGCCTCCGCCTCGATCGCCCCGCCCTCCCCGCGGACTGCGACGATCTCGTGGATCGGCAGATCGCGAAGGTCGAGGATCGGCGGGTAGGCGCTGCCCGGCGGCGTCTTGAAGCAGTAGCCGAAGCGGGCGCGGAGCAGGTCGCTCGTGAGCGTATCGGCATGGACCGGAATGCGCGCGCGCATCTGGATCACCAGGGGGCGCAGGTCGTCGATGCCGTGGGTGTGGTCGGCATGGGCGTGGGTGAACAGCACCGCATCGAGGCGCGTCACCCCCGCATCGAGCAGCTGCTCGCGCAGGTCCGGGGAGGTGTCGATCAGCAGCGTCGTGGCGGCCTCGCCCTCCCGGCGCTCGACGAGGATCGAGCAGCGCCGGCGTCGGTTCTTCGGGTCGTGCGGGTCGCAGGCGCCCCAGCCGTAGCCGACGCGGGGCACGCCGCCGGACGAGCCGCAACCGAGGATGCGCAGAGTCAGCGTCGCCATCCGGACCTCCCGCTCGGGTGGTATCCGAGGACGGCGCCGGTTGTCACGCGGACGGGCCTGCCTTCAGGTCCGCCTTGGCGAACAAGCGATGGAAGTTCGCGGTGGTCAGGCGGGCGAAGGCCTCCGCTTCGAGGCCGAGGGTCCCGGCCAGCGACCGGGCGGTGTCGGCGGTGTAGGCCGGCTCGTTGGTCCGGCCGCGATGCGGCTCGGGGGCGAGGAACGGCGCGTCGGTCTCGACCAGGATGCGGTCGGGCGGCACCTGCCGGGCGATGTCGCGCAGAGCCGTCGAGCGGCGGAAGGTGACGATCCCGGAAAACGAGACGTAGAGGCCGAGCGCGACGCCCGTCTCGGCCAGCCGCGCGCCCGACGAGAAGCAGTGCAGCACCGCCGAGAACCGGCCGCGGCCCATCTCGTCGGTCAGCACCCGCTCCATGTGGGCGTCGGCGTCGCGGGCGTGGATCACCAGCGGCAGCCCGGTCGCGCGGGCGGCCTCGATGTGGGCGCGCAGCACCCGCTCCTGAACCGGTTCGGGCGCCGCGTCCTCGTAATGGTAGTCGAGCCCCGCCTCGCCGATGCCGATGCAGCGCGGGTGGTCGGTCAGCGCCGCGATGGTCTCGGGCGCGACGTCCGGCTCCTCGGCCGCGCCGTGCGGATGGGTGCCGACCGTGTACCAGACCTCCGGGTGCGCCTCGGCGATGGCGCGATAGGTGTCGGCCTTGGCGACCCGCGTCGCGATCGTGAGCATCCGGCCGACGCCGGCGGCCTTCGCCCGGGCGATCACGCCCGGGAGGTCGGCGGAGAAGTCGGGGAAGTCGAGATGGCAGTGGCTGTCGATGAGCATGCGGTCCGGGAGCCTGGGCGAGGGGTTCGGTGTGGCGGGAACGGCCGGCTCACGCAGCCGGTGCCTCGGGCTTCTCGAACCGCGGGAAGATCGGGCTCGGCGCCGGCAGCGGCGTTCCGGGCGTCAGGCGGCCGCCCTCCCCCACGTCGGCGAAGAGGCGCCGGTCGGCCGGCACCGCCAGCACGTCGAGCAGGCTCGCGGCCGAGCGCGGCACGAAGGGCTGCACCAGGATGCCGACCGCGCGCAGAACCTCCGCGGTCACGTAGAGCACGGTGCCCATCCGCTCCGGATCGGTCTTCTTCAGCTTCCACGGCTCTTCCGCCGCGAAGTAGCGGTTGGCGTCGGCCACCACCGCCCAGATCTCGGCGAGGATGGAATGGAGCGCGAGGTCGTCCATCAGCGCCCGCGCCCGCGCCGGCAGCGCGTCGGCGGCGGCGAGCAGTGTCCGGTCGGCCTCGGTGAAGGCACCCGGCTCCGGGACCGCTCCGGACACGTTCTTGGCGATCATCGAGAGCGAGCGCTGGGCGAGGTTGCCGAGGTCGTTGGCGAGGTCCGCGTTGATGCGGGTGATGATGGCCTCGTGGCTGTAGCTGCCGTCGCCGCCGAAGGGCACGTCGCGCAGCACGAAGTAGCGCACGGCGTCGACGCCGTAGGTGTCGGCGAGGTCGATCGGGTCGAGGACGTTGCCGAGCGACTTCGACATCTTCTCGCCCTTCGAGAGCAGGAAGCCGTGACCGAAGACGCGCTTCGGGAGCGGCAGCCCGGCCGACATCAGGAAGGCCGGCCAGTACACCGCGTGGAAGCGGACGATGTCCTTGCCGATGACGTGCAGGTCCGCCGGCCAGAATTTCCGCCGTTCGTCGGCCTCGTCGGGGAAGCCGGTGACGGTGAGGTAGTTCGTCAGCGCGTCGACCCAGACGTACATGACGTGGCCGGGCCGGTCGGGCACCGGCACGCCCCAGTCGAAGGTGGTGCGGCTGACGGACAGGTCCTTCAGGCCGGAGCGCACGAAGCTCGCGACCTCGTTCTTCCGCGATTCGGGGCCGATGAAGTCCGGTTGCGCGTCGTAGAGGGCGAGCAGGCGGTCGGCGTAGGCCGAGAGCCGGAACAGGAAGTTCTCCTCCTCCATCCACACGACGGGCGTGTCGGTGGCGAGCGAGCGGCGGGTGCCGTCCTCCAGGAGGCGGGTCTCGTCCTCGCCGTAATAGGCCTCGTCGCGGACCGAGTACCAGCCGGCATAGGTGTCGAGGTAGATGTCGCCGTTGGCCTCCATCCGCCGCCACAGTTCCTGCGCGGCGGCGGTGTGGGCGGGCTCCGTCGTGCGGATGAAGCGGTCGTAGGCGCAGTCGAGCCGGTCGGCCACCGCCTGGAACCGGGCCGCCATGCCGTCGACGAAGGCGCGCGGCGTGGTGCCGGCGCGCGACGCCGTCTGCTGGATCTTGAGCCCGTGCTCGTCGGTGCCGGTGGTGAACAGCACCTCGTAGCCGTCGAGGCGCTTGAAGCGCGCGATCGCATCGGTGGCGACCACCTCGTAGGCGTGGCCGATATGCGGCGCGCCGTTGGGGTACGAGATCGCCGTGGTGATGCTGAAGGTCTTGGTGCTGTTCGTCTTGGCGGTCACGTCGGACATTCCCGGATACGCGGCTCTGCAGGATCGGCGCCGTTCCGGCGCGGCGTCGTGCGCGTTCGCCGGCGCCGAACCGGCACCGTTCGGGACGATGCTCTAGCCGGTCCGCACGGCGCCCGCGAGGTCCGCGAACAGCGACAGGACCACGGGCCGGCGATCGAGATTGTAGGTCGCGGCCTCGCGCGCCGTACGGCCGAACTTCTCACACACCTCGACCAGGGCCGCAAGGCGCGCCGGCGGCTCCGCCCGCCGGCGGTGGAGCTCGGCCGAGACGAAGCGCTCGACGGTCTCCAGGCCGGCCGCGAACAGGGGCTCGGCCTCGCGCCCGGCGAGCTTGTCGGCGAGCTTGAGGACGCGGCCCCAATCGGGATGGTCGGCGCGCGACAGCAGGGTCTCCATCTCGGCGACCAGCCCCTGCATCGCCGGATCGAGCATCGCGACGGCGCGCGCCACCGAGCCCTCGGACAGGTCGGCGGCCCGGGCGAGCGCCTCGGCGGAGGGCGCCGGGAACGGCGGCGGGAAGCCGGACACCACCGCCGCCACGGCGCCCGCGTCCAGGGGCCGGAGCGCGAGGGCGCGGCAGCGCGAGCGGATCGTCGGCAGGAGCCGGCCCGGCGCATGGCTGACGATGAGGAACAGCGCGCGGGGCGGGGGCTCCTCCAGCATCTTCAGCAGTGCATTGGCGCCGTTGGCGTTCAGGTCCTCGGCGCTGTCGACGATGCAGATGCGGTAGCCGGCATTGCCCGCGGTGGAGCCGAACAGCTCGAGCGCCTTGCGCACCGCGTCGACCGGGATCTTGGTCGGCAGCGTCTTCGCGGTCGGCACCCGGTGGCGGCGCAGGGCCACGAGGTTCGGGTGCGAGAGCGCCGCGATCTTGGCCGTCACGGGATCGCCCGCGGCGATGTCGAGGCCGGGCGCGCGCGAGACCCCGTCGGGGTCGGCGAGCAGGCGGCGGGCGACGCGGTAGGCCAGGGTCGCCTTGCCGACGCCGGCCGGGCCGCCGATCAGCCAGGCATGGTGCAGGCGGCCCGAGGCGATGCCCTCGGCGAAGGCCGCTTCCGCCTCGGCATGGCCGACGAGGCGCAGCGTCTCGCGCGGGCGGACGATGCCGGGAAGGTCGCCGGGCTCGACGTCGTCGGGGGCGCGATCAGGCGGCATCGGTGCGGCCTTCGGTGTCGGCAAGGAGGCCGGGCAGGCGGCCGGCGACCGCTGCGCGGACCGCGTCCGCGACGGCATCGGGATCGCGCGCCGCGTCGACGAGGACGCAGCGCGCCGGCTCGGCCTGCGCGATCGCCCGGAAGGCATCGCGGAGGCGGGCGTGGAAGGCCAGCGCCTCGGCTTCGAAGCGGTCCGGTGCGGCCTGCGCCCCTTGTGCCCCCTGCCCGGCCGCCCGCGCCCGCGCACGGGCCAGGCCGATTTCGGGGTCGAGGTCGAAGATCAGGGTGAGGTCGGGCCGGGTCGGCCCGACGACGACCCGCTCGAGCGCCGCGACGGCTTCCGCATCGAGACCGTCGGCGGCGCCCTGGTAGGCGCGGGTCGAATCCATGAAGCGGTCGCACAGCACGACCTCGCCCGAGGCCAGCGCCGGGCGGATCAGGCGGTCGAGGTGGTCGATGCGGGCGGCCGAGAACAGCAGCGCCTCGGCGAAGGGCCCGTAGGGCTTGGCGACCCCGGCGAGCAGCGCCGTGCGGATCTCCTCGGCGCGGGTCGAGCCGCCGGGCTCGCGGGTGGTCGTGACCGTGCGGTGCGCGCCGAGCGTCCGGGCGAGGCGGGCCACCTGGGTCGACTTGCCCGCGCCCTCCCCGCCCTCGAAGGTGATGAAGACGCCGCGAGGTGTCGAAGCGGTCGGGGTCGAAGCGGTCATGGCTGCCGAAGCGGTGGTGGCAGCATGGGGCCGCGCCTCTCGGTCCTCACGACGGGTTGGCGGCCTTCTCGCCAGGCTTGTCGCCGGCTTTCTCGCCCTTGCCCGCCTTGTCGAAGGCGCGGCGGACGAGGCCGGTGCCGAACTCGAGCGCGGCATCCATCGCGCGCTGCTGGATGGTGCCGGCCTCGACGGAGGCGCCGGCATAGAGCGGCTGGTCGAGCGCCACCGCATCGCCGCGCATGATCTTCAGGCGGCCGACCTCGCGGCCCTCCTCCACCGGGGCGACCAGCGGCCCCTGGTAGACGGCGCGCGCCGTCACGCGATCGGAGGAGCCGCGCGGCAGCAGCACCCGCACCGGCTTCTTGGCGACCAGCGGCACCGATCCCGACGCGCCGCCGAACACCGAGGCCTCGGCCACCGTCTCGCCGGGGGTGAACACCTGCCGCGGCTCGAAGGCGCGGAACCCCCATTCCATCAGCTTGCGCGCCTCGGCCGCACGGTCCCGCGCGGTCTTGAGGCCGGAGATCACCATGATCAGGCGCTGGCCGTTCTGCACCGCCGAGCCGGTGAGCGCGTAGCCGGATTCCTCGAGGTAGCCGGTCTTGAGGCCGTCGGCGCCGATGTCGAGGGCGAGCAGCGGGTTGCGGTTCTGCTGCTTGATCTTGTTCCAGGTGAACTCGCGCTCGGAGAAGATCTTGTACAGGTCCGGGTAGGTGTCGATGATGTGCGCGGCGAGCCTGGCCATGTCGCGCGCGGTGACCCGCTGGTCGGGCGCCGAGTAGCCGGTGGCGTTGCGGAAGGTCGAGCGCGTCAGCCCGATCTCCTTCGCGCGCTGGTTCATGATGGCGGCGAAGGCCTCCTCGGAACCGGCCATGTTCTCGGCGATCGTGATCGCCGCGTCGTTGCCCGACTGGACCACGAGCCCGCGCAGCAGGTCCTGCATCTTGATGCGGCTGTTGACCTGGGCGAACATCGACGAGCCGCCGCCCCCCGCCCCGCCCCGGCGCCACGCGTCCTCGGTCACCGTGAACTCGGTCTCCATCGTCAGCCGCCCGGATTTGAGGGCGTCGAACACGATGTCGGTGGTCATCAGCTTGGCCATGCTGGCCGGGGCGAACGGCTCGTCGGCCGCCTTCTCGAACAGCACCGAGCCGGAATCGGCGTCGACCAGGATCGCGTGCGGCGCCGCGGTCTGGAAGACCTGCGCGCGGGCCGGCGTTGCGAGCGCGCAGGCCGCCGCCAGAAGGAAGACCCAGGTCCTGCGCATCAAAAACTCCCGTGCGGCCGGGCCGCCACGCTCGCGAACATCCCGCCTCGGATAACAAGCGTGACCATATTACGGTTTCCGCGCCGGATCGAATGCGAAATGACGCAGCGCACCTGCCCGCGCACCGACCGATGCGGGTTCTTCTACGATCCGAGGTTGCTTCGGGCCGAGATCGCCGGGACTTGAACGATCCCCCGGCCGCAGGGATACGCAGGGGGTCGGTCCCGGCCCGCCGGCCCTCCCCGCGACCGCGGGACCGACGGTCGTCTTGCGGACGACCGGGCTCCGCCAGGACGGGACGGCGCCGGCTCGTCAGTAGATCCCGGCGAGCCGCGCGCCGCGCTTGTCGGCAGGCTTGCCGGGCGGCTTCGCGGCGAGGTCGACGCGGCTCTTCACGACTGCGCGGGCCGTTCCCTTGTCGCCCGAGCTCTTGTCGCTCGGGGCCGCGGCGCCCGTGAGCCGGGCCAGCGCGAGCTTGGCCGAGGGCGGCATCGCGGGCGGGACGGAGCCCGGCCGGGCCGCCGGCACCCGTGCGGGCACGGCCTGGGCCGTGCGCGTCGCGGGCGAAGTCGCGGCGAGACGGACCGGCGCGTCCTTGCCGGGGAGCCGGGCGATCGGCGCGGAGGCCGTCGCCATGCGCTCCGCGGCCGGGTTGAGCCCCGCCACCCGCACCGGCGCCGGCCGGAACGCCTGGCCGCGCACGGCCGTCGGCTGCAGGGCGGCCGGCACGGCCACCGCCGCCCGCGCCAGCACGATCGGCGCGCGCACCGGATGCGGGGCGGGGGCCTCGTCGCGCTCCTCGCGCTCCGGTGCCGGCTTGAACGCCAGCGGCGCCGGCGTCGTGCGCGAGAACCGCTCCGGCTCCTCCGAGGGCCCGAGATCGGCCACCATCACCGGGGTGCGCACGCCCGCCGGCCCGCCGTCGGTGCGCAGCGTTGCCAGGAGCTTGCGGTCGTCGGAGCCGGCGACCGAGGCCTTGCCGAGATAGGCGACGCGCACGTGCGCGGTGCCCTTGTTGTGGAACTCGAGCGCCCGGGCGACCTCCTCCGAGACGTCCATGACGCGGTCGGCATGGTAGGGGCCGCGGTCGTTGACGCGCACCACCATCGAGTAGCCGTTCGCGGTGTTGGTGACGCGGACGTAGCTCGGCAGCGGCAGGGTCGGGTGGGCGGCGGCGATCGAGTGGCGGTCGAACACCTCGCCGTTGGCGGTCATCCGCCCGTGGAAGGCGGCGCCGTACCACGAGGCCAGGCCCTCGCGGACGTAGCCGCGGGCATCCTCCTTGGGCACGTAGGTGCGGCCGGCGACCACGTAGGGCTTGCCCGAGAAGCGGCGTCCGCCGCCCTTCGGGATCACGTCGCCCTCGTTGTAGAGGCGCGGGCTGGTCTTCACGCCGTATTTCGGGTCGAGCCCGTTGCCGGCGGGGCCGGCGAACTTCTGCGGGTTCGTGCTGCAGTTGGCGGTGGCCAGCGCGATCGCCGAGACCGCGAGCAGGCGCCGCAAGGGAAGCGGGCCGCGGCGCGAATCCGGGATTCGAAGAAGCGTCGAACGCGCCATGCCCACCGGATCCGCCTGTACGCCACGTGCCGAAGGTCCGGCCCGCACGGGAGCGGTCACGCCGGGGCGTCCGGCTCGCCCCCTGCACAAGGGGGCGGCGACCGAACGAGCCGACACTTGTCCGAACGCCGTAAAGGAAGCCTGAACGGAACGCGCCGCGCGCCGTCCGACCGCCGCGATTCACAGGGTTTCGCGTTCCCGCATCGCTTGAGCGTTCGGCGCCAAGGCGTTCCAGAATCGTTCAGAAACCGCTCGCACGCGGATCGGCGAGACCGGGCGGGGGCAAGGCCCGTACCCGTGATCTCGCCGGTGCGGTTGCGGAGCCTCAGCGCTGAAGCGGCTCCGAGAGCTGCTCGATCGAGCGGGCGCCGCGCTGCTTGAACAGCAGGTCGAGGGCTTCCAGCATGATCGCGTGCATCTTGGTGCGCTCGGCATAGGCGAGGTCGCGCAGCTGGTCGTAGACCGGCGGCTCGAGATAGACCGACATCTGCCGGGCGCGCTCCTTCAGGGTGGCGGGCCCGCGCTTCGGCGGGCTCGCGCCGCGGTCGAGCTGGACGATCTCGGCGGTCTGCGGCACGGCGCGCGCGGCCGGCACCGAGGCCGCGACGATCGAGGCGAGATTGAGCTTAGGCGGCTTCGACATGCTTCACCGCCTTGCCGGATCCTATCTGGCCCGAAACGGGCTTGCCCGAGACCGCCTGTCCCGATCCGACCTTGCCCGCCTGCGTGCGCTTCTCGATCCAGGACCACAGCCGGCGCACCTCGCCCGCCGCCTGCCCCTTCGGGTTGAACTCGGTGACGCCCTGGCCGACGCCGATCGCGTCCTGGTGGTCGGTGCGCGCCACGATGTTGACGTCGGGGAGGATGCCCAGCACCGCGAGGCCGTCGGCCGCGTCGCGGATGCGGTAGGAGCGCGGCGGCGTCTGGTTGAGGACGAAGGCGAACTTCTTCTCGAGCCGGTACACGGCGGCGAGCGTCGGCTTGAACGCGCGCAGGTCCGCGGGCGTCGGCCGGCACGGGATGATGCAGAGGTCGGCGGCGCGGATCGCCGAGAGGGTGCCGGTGGAATCGACGCCGGGCGTGTCGATGAAGACGTAGTCGTAGGCCGAGTCCCGAAGCTGGGTCATCACGGCGTCGATCTGCGTCGCATCGATCTGCGCGACCTCGGGGCCCTCCGCGGTGCGGTGGTCGAGCCAGTCGGAGATCGTGGCCTGCCGGTCCATCTCCAGGATGCAGACCGAGCGGCCGGCCTCCTGTGCGGCGACCGCGAGCGAGATGCAGAGCGTGCTCTTGCCGCTGCCCCCCTTCTGGGTGACGAAGGTGATCGCTTTCATCGGCCGGTCCTCGGTTCAAGCTGCCTTGGCTCAAAAGCGCGCGCATGCGCGTCGCGGTGCGGCACGATCCGGCGTCCTGCCGGGCGCGGGCATGCCGCCGTCCCGTTCGCAGGCCAAAGCCGGAGTTGCGGCGCACGCGCTCCGGGCAACCTAGAATCGGGGAGCTCCGCGCGAAGGCGAGGATCCTGTGACCCAGGGATGCCGTGATCCCGATATCGCGTCGATTATGGTTAAGAGGCCGTTAACGGAGGCGGGCCCCGGCTCGGGCCGGCCGGCATCCGCTCGCCATCCGCCGGCTCCGGAACGCGGCCCGAGACCCGGGATGCGGAGGGTTTTTCCAACCTCAAGTTTGTTTTCGAGGGCTCCCTGTCGGTTCTCACTTTTCTTAGAGGAAGCGATGCCTTAGATTGCTTTTCGAGGGCGCCATCCCGTCCGTCGATCGTACCTCAAGTTTATTTTTGCTGCCGCCGGCCTTTAGGAGTTGCATGGCACAGGCTCCGAACCCGCACTCCAACGACGAGCTCCGGGCTGTCCTCGACGCCTCCGGCGTCGTCGGCGCCTGGGTGCACGATCACTGGGCGGGGCGTCTCACGCTGTCGGGCGACTTCGCCGGCTTGCTCGGCCTCGATCCCGAGGTCGCCGCCGGCGGGGTATCGATCGACACGTTCCTCGAGCGGACCCATCCCGAGGACCGCAGCCGGGTCGAGAGCTGCCTGCACGCGGCCGGCGAGATCGGCGGGCCGGTCGAGGCCGAGTTCCGGACCGTCGAATCGGCGGCGGGCGTGCGCAAGCTCCTCATCCGCGGGCGCGTCGAGCGCAATGCGGTCGACGGGACGGCGCAGGGGCGGGGCATCGCGATCGATCTCACCGAGAACCGGTCGGCGGACCTGCGCCAGACGGAGCGCCTCGTGAACCGCATGGCCGAGCACGCCATCGCGCTCCGCGCCCTCGCCGACGGCCTCGGGGAGGCGAACCTGACCAAGCTGATCGACGGCCTGATGATCGAGATCGGCTTCGAGCTCGCCAAGTTCCTGCAGGATCCGCGCTCCCTCGGCGAGCTCCGGGCCGAGCGCCACCACTGATCCGGGCGGCCGCAGGCCGTTGGATCACGCTGCCGTGCGCGGTACTGTCCGGGCCTTGCTCGCCGGGAGGCCGCCATGCGCCGCGACACGATCTACGACCGCGACCTCGACCGGAATCCGGCCAACCACCAGCCGTTGACGCCGCTGGGCTATCTCGACCGGGCGGCGCGGGTGTTTCCCGACCAGGTCGCGGTGATCCACGGGCCCCTGCGGCGCAGCTATGCCGAGCTCTACGCCCGCTGCCGCCGCCTGGCCTCGGCGCTCGCCGCCCACGGGATCGGCCGGGGCGACACCGTCGCGGTGCTGCTCGCCAACACGCCGGCGATGATCGAGTGCCACTACGGCGTGCCGATGGCGGGCGCCGTGCTCAACACCCTCAACACCCGCCTCGACGCCGCGGCCCTGGCCTTCTGCCTCGATCATGGCGAGGCCAAGGTCCTCGTCGCCGACCGGGAGTTCTCGCGCGTCGCGCGCGACGCGCTGGCGCAGGCCGGGCGCAGCCTGCTGGTGATCGATTACGACGATCCGCACTATGCCGGCGCCGGCGAGGCCCTCGGCACCCGCGACTACGAGGCGTTCCTCGCCGAGGGCGATCCCGAGCACGACTGGGCGATGCCCGACGACGAGTGGGACGCGATCAGCCTGAACTACACCTCCGGCACCACCGGCGACCCGAAGGGCGTGGTCTACCACCACCGCGGGGCGGCGCTGCTGGCGCTCGGCAACGTCGTCACCGGGAGCCTGGGGCAGCACCCGGTCTATCTCTGGACGCTGCCGATGTTCCACTGCAACGGCTGGTGCTTCCCGTGGACGCTGTCGATCGTGGCCGGCACCCATGTCTGCCTGCGCCAGGTCCGGGCCGAGGCGATGTTCGCGCTAATGGCCGAGCACGGCGTCACCCACCTGTGCGGGGCGCCGATCGTGATGCAGCTGCTGATCAACGCCTCCGACGCCGAGCGCCGCCCCCTGCCCCACCGGGTCGCGTTCTTCACCGCCGCCGCGCCGCCGCCGGAGGCGGTGCTGGCGGGCATGCGCGAGGCGGGCTTCGCCGTCACCCACCTCTACGGGCTGACCGAGAGCTACGGCCCGGCCGTCGTCAACGCGTGGCACGCCGAGTGGGACGACCTCCCGGCCGACGCGCAGGCCGCCAGGAAGGCCCGCCAGGGCGTGCGCTATCCCGTGCTCGAGGGCCTCGACGTGCGCGACCCCGAGACCCTGGAATCGGTGCCGGCGGACGGCCGGACGATGGGCGAGGTGATGATGCGCGGCAACGTGGTGATGCGCGGCTACCTCAAGAACCCGGCCTCCACCGAGGCGGCGTTCCGGGGCGGCTGGTTCCACACCGGCGACCTCGGCGTGAAGCACCCCGACGGCTACGTGCAGCTCAAGGACCGCTCGAAGGACATCATCATCTCGGGCGGCGAGAACATCTCCTCGATCGAGGTCGAGGACGCGCTGTTCAAGCACCCGGCGGTCGCCGCCGCCGCGGTCGTCGCCAAGCCCGACGACAAGTGGGGCGAGACGCCGTGCGCCTTCGTCGAGCTCAGGGACGGCGCCGCGGCCAGCGCCGACGACCTCATCCGGTGGTGCCGCGGGCGGCTGGCCGCCTACAAGATGCCCCGGACCATCGTGTTCGGGGAGCTGCCCAAGACCTCCACCGGCAAGGTGCAGAAGTACCTGCTGCGCGAGCGGGCGCGGCAGGAGCCGGGGCAAGGATCGTAGGGAGCCGAGGATCATGGCAGTCGACCCGGGCGGCGCGCGCCGCCCGCGGGAGGCTCACCACTTGTAGCTCAGGCTCGCGGTGATGCGTCGGGCCTCGCCGTAGAAGCAGGCCGTCGTCGACTGGCAGGCCGAGACGTAGCGCTTGTCGGCGATGTTCTGAGCGTTCACCGCGAAGCGCCAATTGTCGCGGGTGTAGTGCACCACCGCGTCGAACAGCACCCGCTCGGGCACCGTCAGGGTGTTGGCGGTGTCCGCGAACGAGCGCCCGACGTATCGCGCGCCGCCGCCGAAGCCGAAGCCGCGCCACTCGCCCCCCGGGATCGTGTAGTCGGCGAACACGGTGGCCAGAGTCTCCGGGGTCGCGGTCGGCGCCCGGCCGATCACCCCGACGTCGCCGCGGGTGACCTCGATGTTGAAGGTCGTGAACGAGGCGGTGACGTTGAGGTCGCGGGTGAGGTTGGCCACGAACTGCGCCTCGAAGCCGCGCGAGCGCGTCTCGCCGAGCTGGAGCTGGTTGAGGTTGTTGCTCGGGTCGATCGTCAGCGAGTTGGCCAGGGTCAGATCGAAGGCGGCCAGCGTCAGGAAGGCGTCGTAGCCCGGCGGCTGGTACTTCACGCCGACCTCATACTGGTCGCCGGTGGTCGGCTTGAACGGCTGGCTGAAGAAGTTCGTCCCGATCTGCGGGTTGAAGAAGCTCGCGTAGGAGACGTAGGGCGCCAGGCCGAAATCGAAGTTGTAGATCAGGCCGTAGCGCTGGGTGCCGGCGTTGGCGGTCTGGCGCGTGACGGTGCTGGCCAGCAGGTTGTTGACCTCGTTCGAGGTGAAGTCGCCGCGGCCGGAAAGCACCAGGGTCAGCTCGGGCGTGAGCTTGATCTGGTCCTGCGCGTAGAGACCGACCTGCTGGAAGACGTCGTAGTTGACCAGGTAGGGCGCCGCCGCCACGGTCGGCGAGCCGTAGTTCGGCGCCAGCAGGTTGAAGTTCGCGACCGCCGGGCCGACGAAGCCGCCCGTCGCCTGGTTGTCGTTCAGCTGCACGTTCTTGTAGTCGAGCCCGACCAGGAAGGTGTGCCGGAACAAGCCGTCGTCGAACCGGGCGACCGCGTTGTTGTCGACGTTGAACGCGCCGATCCGCGAGGTGGCGCGGAAGCGGTAGCGCGCCAGCTGCGTCTGCAGCGGGTCGGCGTAGCCGTTGATGCTGAACGAGTTGTCGTAGGACTCGCTGTACGCGTAGCGCAGGTTCTGCCGGAACGTCCACGTGTCGTCGAAGACGTGCTCGAACTCGTAGCCGAGGCTGTACTGCGTCCGGCGATAGACGTTGTTGTCCTTGTCCTGGACGTTGTAGCTGCGCGGGATGCGCGCGCCGAACACGTCCGGGCGCGCCGTGCCCTGGTAGGGCAGGAAGGCGTTGATGCGGCCGGTGTCGTCGTATTGCAGGCTCGTCAGCACGGTGAGCGTGGTGGCGCCGTCCGGCTTGTAGGTGAAGCTCGGCGCGATGTAGCCGCGGTTCTCGTCGAGGCCGTCCACCTGCGTGCCGCCCTGCCGGCCGATGCCGGTCAGGCGGTAGAACCAGTGGCCCTCGGTGTCGGCCGGGCCGCCGAAATCGAAGGCGAGGTACTTCTGGCCGAACGAGCCGCCGCCGACCTCGACGTAGTTCAACGGCTCGAGCGGGGGCTTCTTGCTGATGATGTTGATCAGGCCGCCGGGGCCGCCCTGGCCGAACAGCACGGCGGCGGGGCCGCGCAGCACGTCGACGCGCTCGACCCCGAACGGATCGACCTTGTAGGAGGCGAAGCCGTAGTTGAACAGCTGCAGCCCGTCCCGGTACAGGCCGGTGTCGCTCGCGGTGAAGCCGCGGATCTGGAAGAAGTCGACCCGCGAATCCGGGCCGAAGGCGTTGCCGAACACGCCGGCCGAATAATTGATGATCTCGCCGATCTGCTGGGGCTTGATCGCGTCGAGCTGCTGCCGGCCGATCACGCTGACCGATTGCGGCGTCTCGATCAGCGGCGTGTCGGTCTTGGTCGAGGTCAGCGTGCGCTTGGCGACGTAGCCGTCGATCGGCCCGCGCGGATCCTCGCGCGGGACCACGACGCGCGCCGCCGTGCCGTCGCGCGACTCGACGGTCAGTTCCTCCAGGCGCACGCTGCCCTGCGCCGAGGGCTCGCCGACGCCGCGGCGCGGCGCGGTCGCCTCCTGCGCGGACGAGGGCAGGACGAACGGCGCCAGCGCGATCAGCGAGGCGCCAGCTAGCACGAGGCGACGCGGGTTCGGGGTGGGGCGGGGGGCGGGACGACGCATGGGACTGAAGGGCCTTGCCAGGATGCGGACAGCAGGGGACGATCGCTGCGAAAACGGCTTCGCGACGTTGTTTGGAATGATGCTAAACTGATGTTATTACTAGCTTTTCCGGGTCTTCGTTACGGCCGGGCCGGATCGCGCACAAGGCCTCGGCGGACGGATGCACCCGCCCTGTGGCCTGCAAGCCACGGTTGATACCGCCATCCCGGCCCCGGCGCTCCGCGTGCCCTGCCCTGCTCTTCTCTGCCCGGGCGGCCTCAGCGCGGGCGCGCGGCGATCCAGCCGATCACCGCGTCGGCGACCTGGTCGCTGTTCTTTTCCAGCATCATCATGTGGCCGTTGCCGCGCAGGCCCTGGTCGACGAGCTTGAGGCTGTCGGGCCTGGCACCGGCCTGGGCGAGGAAGGCGGTGGTGCAGTCGTCGACCGGGGTGCGGAACGAGGCTTCGGCGGTCACGATCACCGCCGGCACGCGGGCGAGGTTCGGGAGCCGGCGCACCGGCTCGCCCTGGAGCCAGCAGCGGATCCGACCCTCGGCCGCCGGGGCCTTGGCCTGCATCACCACGAGATCCTCGGGCGACGTCACCGGCGGGTCGAAGGTCAGCGGCACGCGGGTGATGCCGTAGGCGCGGGCGCGCCCGTCGCCCGCCTTCTCGTAGAAGTCCTTGCCGCCGCGCAGGCGCACGTCGAAGAACGGCGGCCCGTTCGGCTCGATCGCGACGTGGGCCTTCACGAGGTCGGGCCGCGCATCCGAGACCGCCCAGCCGAACAGCCCGGCCTGCCCGTGGGTGACCAGCACCGCCGGCCCGATCTTGTCCAGCAGCGCAATCAGCGCCGGGTCGACCAGCTCCTCGGTCTGCTGCGCGCCGGCGAGGTAGGGCACCTGGCTGGCGAAGAACTGGTCGAAGGCGGCGTTCCCCTGCACGCCGGGGCCGCCCGGCCACTGGGTGTGGAGCTTGGCCTGCGGGAACAGGTCGTAGAGCTCCTGGGCGGTGTAGGTCTCCTCCAGGGCGCGGGTCGAGAACCGGGCGTAGGGCCCGTAGACTTCCGGGTTGGTGCCGGACCGGCCGCGGCCGACCTGGTCGACGATGTAGACCGCGAACCCCTTCTCGACGAAGCGCTGGGCCCAGCCGGGCCGGCCGTCCGGCGTCCCGAGGAAGTTGACCCCGGTCTGCGAGATGCCGTGGACCATCACCACCGGCCAGGGCTGCGTGACGGTGGCCGGCCGCCGCGACTGCACGAACATCTGGCCGACCATCACGGTCTTGTCGGCGACGCGCTCGTAGCGGCCGCCGATGTAGAAGTAGCTCGCCACCGTCAGGGGCCCCTGAGCGGGGGCGTCCGCGGCGGCGGACGGCCCGGGCTGCACCCCGGCGACGGCGAGCCCCACGGCGACGAGACCCGCGCCGAGCCGCTTGCGCACGCCGCGCCCCGAAAAGCCCTGCCTGGCGATCATGCCGTCCTCCCGCCGAGGCCCTGCCCTCCGCCGGGCGGCTTATCGCGGGATTTGCGGCGATGGGCCAGCCGTCCGCGGCCGCATCCGGCCCGGAGCGGCCGCGAAACCCGCACCGCGGAAGCCCGGTTTGGGCGCTGTCGGGTCGGACGGATCGGCGAACCGAAGAAATTCTTCACGGTTTCTCCATCGATCATGCGTTCGATGCAGCATTCGCGTGCGGAGACGCACGAGACCCGAGCCGGGCACATGACTGCCACCGCGTGCGGCCCGGTGGTGCCCGCCGGGCACGAGGCCCAGATTCAGGGCCATCGCAACCGCACCCGCTTCAGGACCTTTCGCCGTGGACGTCTCGACCGCCAAGACCCTCGTCTCCGCCGTGCTGGTCTGCGCCATCGTGCTGTTCAGCGGCATCTCGCTGCGGATGTTCGTGCTGGAGGTCGGCCGGGATCTCCGCAGCGCGCGGGCGCAGCGCGTAACCGCCGGCAACGACCGCCGCGACTAGGCGCCCTTCCGCCGGATCCGCCTCAGCCCCGATCCAGATCGAGCGCCGGCGCGTAGATCGCGTCGCCGAGCCGCCGCAGCGGCCCGTGCGGGCCCGCGCGCTTCCACAGCCGCGTGTTCAGCGCCGCGACCGGATCCTGGCCGGGGACGGCGAACCCTTCCGCGACGAGCGCCTCCAGGATCTCGCCCGCATGCATCGGCCGGCCGGCGCGCACGAGGATGCCGCAGGCGGCCTCGACCAGGGCGCGGCCGTAGCGGCGCGCGCCGACGGGATCGACCTCGAACGCGACGGGCACCCGCTCCGGCAATGGCTCGGGAGCGGGAGCGGGAGCGGGAGGCTCGGCCCGGAGGGCGGCGCCGGCGGCGCGCGGTGCGTCGGGCTCCGGCGGGACGTGATCCTCGGGCGCCTCGATCGCCCGAGATGGCTCGCCCCCGCGCAGGCGACGGCCGAGCTCGAGGTAGAGGACGTGATCGGCGATCTCGCGCTCGAGGGCGTCGCGCTGGCGCCGCAGGCTCGCGAGCCGCGCCTCGATCTCCGCTTCCGACAATCCCATGATGGGCCCGCATCTTCCCTGATACTCAGATATGGAATATCAGGCATCGCGCTCGAACGGAAGATTGTTTTGCCTCGGAATTTTGCTCCGCTGAGGGAATGGAGGTGACGTTTCCTGGAAGCGTACTAAGAGAATAGATCAGTCAGGCGATGCCCGTTCCCTCAGGCTGCCGCGTCCTTCCCTGCCGACGCCTTCCGTATTCCCTTGCGCGGCGGGACGAGGAGCATGCCGGGATCGGCCGGCTGCAAGGTCATGCCGCCGTCGTCCAGCGCGATCGGCAGCTTCGGGAAGACCTCGCACAGGTGGGCGATGTCGGTCTTGAACGCCTGCCGGAAGCTGCGGATGCAGGCGTTCTCGGCGCCGAACTGGCCGTGCAGGTTGGTCCAGGTGAGCCTCAGGGGCCGCTGCAGGGCGCGCAGGCGGTAGCCGACCCAGAACAGCAGGTCGAGCTTGCGCGCCGAGCCCGAGAAGGCCCGCGCCGCCCGGATGTCGACGGGCAGGGCGTGCCGGATCAGGTTGTCGTAGAAGTCCTGGTGGAACTGCACGGTGCGGGACCAGGCCGCGCCCTCCCCGTCCCTCGCCCCCTCCCTCATCCCATCCTTGGCCCCGTCCCGGGCCGTGGGCCGCCACAGGTCGAGGCTGCGGAACGGCGGCACGTTGAGGGTGCTGGCCTGGTCGTGCCCGTCCCACAGGCCGATCTGCATCGAGCAGGCGGCGAGGCGGTTGAGCTGTTCCTTGAACTGCCGGATCGTGCCGCGCTCGCCGCCGGTGACGGCAAAACCCATCTCGCGCATGAAGCCGGAGAGGGAATCGGCGACCGCGATGGTCGGGCTGCGCTGGCGCACGGCCTCGGTGCAGAGGTGGAGCAGCACGAGCCGCGCCTTCGGGCCGTAGGGCAGGCCCTGCGGCTCCATCTCGCCGGTGATCGGGCTCTTCAGCCGGCCGGCGACGAGGTTCAGCGAGTTGCGGCCGTAATCGCGCGAGAATTCCCGCACCGGCCCGGGATCGCGGTAGGGCAGGCCGCAGAGCGCGAGCACCGAATGGATGTGCTGGAGGTTCTCCGGCACGGTCGGCTGGTTCTCGATCACCTCGCGCACGGCGTCGCGCCGGCGCTGGTCCCGCCCCATCCCGGCCCGCCGGCCGGCGACCGCGCCCTTG
Source organism: Methylobacterium sp. E-041 (assembly GCF_022829665.1). Classification (NCBI taxonomy): domain Bacteria; kingdom Pseudomonadati; phylum Pseudomonadota; class Alphaproteobacteria; order Hyphomicrobiales; family Methylobacteriaceae; genus Methylobacterium; species Methylobacterium sp. E-041. The sequence continues at coordinate 18,592 of NZ_JAKSYQ010000053.1, forward strand.
GCCGAGGCCTCCGCGTCGCGGACCTGCTGCCGGTGCAGGATGTGCTCGACGATCTGGGCGAACAGGAAGCCGCCACGCGCCGCCTCGACCTCCGCGCGGAGGTCGGCGTCGCGAATGCCGGCCAGTCTGTCCTGGATCCCCATGCCCGTTCCGAAACTCCGCGACCGCGCTGCGCGGACCATCCCTGCCCGGGCCGCACCTGCAAGCGCCCGATCCCGCGGCCGCATCGGGCCGGGGCACGATGGTCATGACACGATTTGCCGGCCCGGAGTCCCCGGGGGCGGGCGGGTTATCCCGGCTATCCACGCTTCCCCTCCCCCCAAGGTTTCGCGGGCGGCGTCCCCCAGGGGTTCGCGGGCGGCGTCCGATGCGTGGGGGTGGGTCGATGCGCGCCGCGCAGAGTTCGATGCGGGGTCGCGACCGCCGGCCGGCCACGCAGAGTTCGATACGCGCAGGGGCCGCCGACTTGTCCCCATTCCCCACCGCCCTTGGCGTGAAATCACGCCGAATCGCATGCGGATCCACGCAGACTCCGATGCGGCCTCCCGGGAATCCCACGCAGACTTCGATGCGATCCCACGCAGAGTCGGATGCGGACCTACGCAGAGTCGGATGCGAGAACCCCCACCAAGCCATTGTCGGGGATAGGGTTTTCGGCGCCCCATATAACCTTCAGAACAGACTCTCTGAGAATCGTTTCTGATAGATTTCCTAGGCCTCCTGCGGTGTCGTTCGCTTTGGCGAACACCCCGAAACCCTCAGAATGTCCACTTGGAACACAAGGAATATGCCGCTTTTGTCCCCAAAGGCGCGCCGGAAGCGCGGAGCCGGACCGGGAGCGGCGGCGTGCGCCGCGAGGCTCGCGCAGGTGATTTCGCGGCCGTGCCGGTCTACCCCTGCGGCCGGTGGGCGTCGGGCAGGCCGACCCCGTGAGGAGCCGTGACGCATGGCCGAAGCGCCGCTCGATGCCTTGAGGCGGGTGATGGCCGCGCTGCGCGATCCGAACCGCGGATGCACCTGGGACGTCGCCCAGACTTCGGCGAGCATCGCGCCCTACGCCCTCGAGGAGGCCTACGAGGTCGTCGACGCGATCGCGCGCGGCGATCTCGGCGACCTGCGCGAGGAGCTCGGCGACCTGCTGCTGCAGGTGGTGTTCCACGCCCGGATGGCCGAGGAGGCCGGCGCCTTCGATCTCGACGACGTCGCGCGCACGATCGTGGCGAAGCTGGTGCGGCGGCACCCGCACGTGTTCGAGCCCGACGGGACCCTGCTCCCGGCCGGCAGCCCGCGCCGCGACGCGCGCGCGGTCGAGGCGCAGTGGCAGGCGATCAAGGCCGCCGAGCGCGCCGCCAAGCCGTCCCGCGCCCCGGCGGGACCGCTCGACGGCGTCGCCCGGACGCTTCCGGCCCTGACCCGGGCCGAGAAGATCTCGCGGCGGGCGGCCGGCTACGGCTTCGATTGGGCGGATGCGGCGGACGTGGTCGCCAAGGTCCGCGAGGAGGCCGACGAGGTCGCCGAGGCGCTCGCCGGCGACGACGGGCAGGCCGTGGCCGAGGAGATCGGCGACCTGCTGTTCTCGGTGGCCAACCTCGCCCGGCACGCCGGGATCGACCCGGAGGCGGCGCTCAGGGCCGGCAACGACAAGTTCGTGCGCCGCTTCACCGCGATGGCCGCCCGGCTCGAGGCCGCGGGCGGGACGCTGTCGGATGCCGACCTCGCCGCGATGGAGGCGGCCTGGGCCGCGGTCAAGCGAACCGAGCGCGAGGCCTGATCGCGGATTTGAGATTCCAAAGGGATCATCCCTTTGGCGGGTGTCGGGCGGAGCCCGACGAATAGGCACCAGGGCTTCGCCCTGGACCCACGAAAGGGATGATCCCTTTCGAAACCCGCTCTCAGACCACGCTGCCGCGCAGGTCGTAGGCGTCGGCCGCCTCGATCCTCACGGTGACGATGTCGCCCTGGCGCACCGGCCGGCGGCTGGCGACGTGGACGGTGCCGTCGATCTCGGGCGCGTCGTATTTCGAGCGGCCCTTGATGCCGTCGGCCCCCACCGTGTCGACGATCACGGGCAGGCGCTTGCCGATGCGCGCCTTCTGCAGGCGCAGCGAGACCTGCTGCTGCGCTTCCATGAAGCGGCGCTTGCGCTCGGCCTGCAGTTCCGGCGGCACCGCCGCGCCGACGGAATTGGCGAGCGCGCCCGTCACCGGCTCGTAGGTGAAGCAGCCGACGCGCTCGAGCTTGGCTTGCCCGATCCAGTCGAGCAGCTCCGAGAACTCGGCCTCGGTCTCGCCGGGGAAGCCGACGATGAAGGTCGAGCGGATGGCGAGGTCCGGGCAGGTCTCGCGCCAGCGCCGGATGCGCTCGAGCTGGCGCTCCTGGTTGCCCGGGCGGCGCATGCGCTTGAGCACGGTCGGCGAGGCGTGCTGGAGCGGCATGTCGAGGTAGGGAAGGATCTTCCCCTCCGCCATCAGGGGGATCACCTCGTCGACGTGCGGGTAGGGGTAGACGTAGTGCAGCCGGACCCAGGCACCGAGCTCGCCGAGTTCCTTGGCGAGATCGTAGAACTTCGCCCGCACCGCGCGGTCGCGCCACGGGCTTTCGGCGTAGCGCAGGTCGACGCCGTAGGCGCTGGTGTCCTGCGAGACGACGAGCAGCTCCTTCACGCCGGCCTTGACCAGCTTCTCCGCCTCGCGCAGCACGTCGCCGGCGGGGCGGCTGACGAGGTCGCCGCGCAGCGACGGGATGATGCAGAAGGTGCAGCGGTTGTTGCAGCCCTCCGAGATCTTCAGGTAGGCGTAGTGCCGCGGGGTCAGCTTGACGCCCTGCGGCGGCACCAGGTCGAGGAACGGGTCGTGGGCCGGCGGCACCGCCTCGTGGACGGCGGCCACCACCGATTCGTAGGCCTGCGGGCCGGTGACGGCCAGGAGGTTCGGGTACTTGTCGCGGATCTCGTCGGGCTGGGCGCCCATGCAGCCGGTGACGATGACCCGGCCGTTCTCCGCCATCGCCTCGCCGATCGCCGAGAGCGATTCGGCCTTGGCCGAATCGAGGAAGCCGCAGGTGTTGACGATGACCACGTCCGCCCCGTCGTGGCGCCGGGCGAGCTCGTAGCCCTCCGCCCGCAGATGCGTGAGGATCCGCTCGGAATCGACCAGCGCCTTCGGGCAGCCGAGCGAGACGAACGAGATCTTGGGTGCGGCCGAGACCCTTGCGGGCGTCGGATCGGACGGAAGAGCGGATGCGGTCATGCTGCCTTCGTGCGGCGTGGACGCCGCCAGGTCGGACGCCTCGAGAATCCGAGGATGGGGGACATCCCGATCTTCGGCCCGAATTTTCGTGATGGGGCATCGCTATAGCGGGATCGCGGCGCCCGCGCGAGCCCCCGCCGGCGCGCGGCCGAGCGCCGAGTGGGATTGCGTCGGGCGCATCGGTCGCAAAACCCTGCGGCATCGGCTGCGGCTTCCCAGGGGCTACCGCCTGTGCGAGGCCTTCGGACCCACCGACGGGCCGGCACCCGTCGCCCTCGAACCGGACGCGACAGCGCAGGACATGGCGGCGCAACAGATCTGGACCCGGGAGATCCCGTTCGTCGACCCCGTCGCGGCGGCGATGCGGCTGCGCCGCTGGCCCGGCCTCGCCTTCCTCGACAGCGCGATGCGGCACGACACCCTCGGCCGGGTCTCGATCCTGGCGGCCGACCCCTTCGCCCGCTTCCGGTTTCGCGACGGCCGCGCCACGCTGGACGGGCGGCCCGTCCCCGGCGGGCCGATGGCGGCGCTCCGCGCCTGCCTCGCGCCCTACCGGCTCGGCCCGGAGGAGGGGGCTGCGTTCTCCGGCGGCGCGATCGGCTACTGCGCCTACGATCTCGGGCAGGCGCTGGAGCGGGTGGTCCCGCCCGCGCGCCGGGCCGGGCTGACGGACGACGCCGCCTTCGACCTCCACGACGTCGCGCTCACCATCGACCACCGCGCCGGCACCTGCCGCCTCGCCGCCACCGGCTTCCCGGAGACCGAGCCGTCGCGGCGCGAGGCCCGCGCGCAGGCGCGGCTCGCCGCCTTCGCCGATCGCCTGAGCGGGGCGACGCCGGAGCCGGCCGCCCTGCCCCCGCGCGCTGCCCCGCCGACCTGGCACTCGAACTTCACGCGCGCCCGCTACGAGGCGGCGGTCGACCGGGTGCGGGACTACATCCGGGCCGGCGACATCTACCAGGCCAACATCGCCCAGCGCTTCACCGCCGCCCTGCCCGCGGGCTTCGACCGGTTCGCGTTCTACCGCCGCTTGCGCGAGACCAACCCGGCGACCTTCGGCGCCTATCTCGAGTTCGACGGGCTGACCGTCGCGTCGAGCTCGCCCGAGCGCTTCCTGAAGCTCGAGGGCAGCCAGGTCGAGACCCGGCCGATCAAGGGCACGCTCGCGCGCAGCCCCGACCCGGTCGAGGACGCGGCCCGCGCCGCGCGGCTGCTCGCGGACCCGAAGGAGCGCGCCGAGAACACCATGATCGTCGACCTGCTGCGCAACGACCTGTCCCGGGTCTGCGCGCCGGGCAGCGTGCAGGTGCCGGTGCTGTGCGGGCTGGAATCCTATGCCGGCATCCACCATCTCGTCTCGGTCGTCACGGGTACGTTGCGGGACGGTCTCGACGGCTTCGACCTGCTGGAGAGGACCTTTCCCGGCGGCTCGATCACCGGCGCGCCGAAGCTCAGGGCCATGGACATCATCACCGAGATCGAGGGCGACGCGCGCGAGCTCTATTGCGGGGCCATCGGCCGGATCGGGTTCGACGGGTCGCTCGACACCGCGATCGCGATCCGCACCGTGTTCATGGACGCGACGACCGCGGTGCTCCAGGCCGGCGGCGGCGTCACCCTGCTCTCCGAGCCGGCGGCCGAGTACGACGAGACCCTGACCAAGGCCGCCCGCGTGTTCCAGGCGTTCGAGGCAGAGGCGTTCGAAACATGAGCGCGCCTGCGCGAGCCCGGGCCGGCGCGACGACCGGGGGCCGCACGGGGAGATCCGAGCGGAGGTCGGCGCGCGCGACCGCGCGTCGCCGGCGGCGCGGCCGATGCCTGCGGCCGGCGACGGCCGGGGGCCACCGGGAAACCCCATGATCCTCGTCGTCGACAACTACGACTCGTTCGTCTTCAACGTCGTCCGCTACTTCGAGGAGCTGGGCGAGACGGTGCGCGTGGTGCGCAACGACGCCCTCGACGTGGCCGGCATCCGCGCGCTCGCCCCCGACGCCCTGGTGATCTCGCCGGGGCCGTGCACGCCGGCCGAGGCCGGGATCTCGCTGCCGGCGATCCGCGAGCTCTCGGGTCGGATGCCGATCCTCGGGGTCTGCCTCGGGCATCAGGCGATCGGCGCGGCCTTCGGCGGCACCGTCGAGCGGGCGCGGAAGCCCCTGCACGGGCAGGCGACGCCGGTGGCGCATGGCGGGGAGCGGCTGTTTGCCGGGCTGCCGCCGGCGATGCAGGTCGGGCGCTACCACTCCCTCGTGGTGGCGCCGCAGCCGGCGATGGCGGCCCACCTCACCGTCGACGCGCGCTCGGCCGAGGGCGAGGTGATGGCGCTGTCGCATCGCCGCCATCCGACCTACGGCATCCAGTTCCACCCGGAATCGGTGCTCACCGAGAACGGCCACGCGATCTTCTCGAACTTCCTCGGCCTGGCCCGCGACTGGCGGGAGCGGCCCGCATCCGGGGAGGGCGGCGATGCTGTGGCATGACGGCCGCCTGATCGACGGCACCACCCTGCCCTTCGACCTGACCGATCGCGGCCTGACCCTGGCCGACGGCGTCTTCGACACGGCCCTGGCGCTGGCCGGCCGGGTCGCCTTCGCGGACGCGCACGTCGCCCGCCTCGTCGCCTCGGCCGAAGGGCTGGGCTTCTCCGTGTCCGCCGATGCCGCCCGCACGGCGATGCATGCGCTCGCCGCCACGGGCGATCGCCTGGCGATCCGCACCACCGTCACCCGCGGCACGGGCCCGCGCGGCCTCGCCCCGCCGCCCGATCCGCGCCCGACGCTGTTTGCGACCGCGGCCGTCAGCGACCGCCGGATCGCGTTCGCGCCCCTGCGGCTGTGGCCCACCGCCATCGCCCGGAACGAGACCTCGCCGCTGGCACGGCTCAAGACCCTCGGCTACGGCGACGCGATCCTCGCGGCGCGGGATGCGCGGGCGGCCGGCTTCGACGAGGCCCTGTTCTGCAACACGCGGCGGCACCTCGCCTGCGCCGGCACCGGCAACGTCTTCGCGCTGTTCGGCGACCGCCTGGTCACGCCGCCGCTCGGCGACGGGGTGCTGGCCGGCATCGTGCGCGCCGTCGTGATCGCCGACCTCGCGCCGGCCTGCGGGCTCGCCTGCGAGGAACGGTCCGCGACGAGGGCCGAGCTGCGCCGCGCCGACGCGGTGCTCGTCACCAATTCGCTGCGGCTCGTCGCACCGGTCGCGGCGATCGGCGACACCGCCTACGCGACCGACCACCCGGTACTGATGCGGCTGATCGCGGCCCTGCGCGACCGCGTCGCAGCGGAATGCGGCGTTCCCGCCAGCGTCGTCGCATGACGGGCGGGCGATCGATGGAGACGCCCGGGCGGATCTGGCTGCGGCGCGGGCTGGTCGGCCTCTACGGCCTCGTCGGCGCGGTGCACCTCGCCGCGCCCGACACCTTGATGCCGATCATGCCGGCCTGGGTGCCGGAGCCGCGCCTCGTGATCCTCGGCACCGGGCTCTGCGAGGTCGCGGGCGCGCTGGCGCTGACGCGCCCGGCCCTGCGCCGGGCGGCCGGGATCGGGCTCGCGCTCTACGCGCTCTGCGTCTGGCCGGCCAACATCAAGCAGGCGGTCGAGGGGATCGTGGTGCCGCCGCTGCCGGATTCCTGGTGGTACCACGGCCCCCGGCTGGCCTTCCAACCGGTGCTGATCTGGGCCGGATTGTTTGCCGGCGGCGCGATCGACTGGCCGTTCCGCCGCGCGGCGTCGCGGGCTGCGGGCCGGCGCGCCCCGGGGCGATGATCCCGTGATCCCGGGATCCGGTCATGCTGCGATCCCGTGATCACGGGATCTTGTGCCGATCGCATCATGCCGGCACCCCGAAGCGGAAAAGCCCGGCGCTTCGGGGCGCCGGGCTTCTTGCAAAAGTCAATTTGCAGGGGCCGATCCCGACGGCGGGATCGGCGGTCGCGAATCAGGGCTTGGGGGCCGCCGCGGCGCCGGCGCCGGCCGCGCCCGGCTGCTCCAGCTTCTTGCGCATGTCCTCGCTGCGCTTCTCGAGCTCGGCCTGGAGCTTCTTCTGCTGCTCCTCGAGCACCTTCGGGTCCATGGCCGGGCCGTCGAAGGCCTTGCCGAAGCCGGCGAGCGGCACGGCGAAGGTCACCTCGCGCTGGGTCTGGTTCTGCACCGAGACGTTGAGCGTGGTGCCCTTCTTCATCGCAGCGACGACGCCGGCATCGACGCCGCCGGCCTCGGCGAAGCAGCCGTTGGGGAAGCAGACCGCGAACTTGCCGGCGGTGCTCTGCTGGCCGTCGACGGTGAAGCGGATGCCGGGCTGCAGCAGCAGGCCGAGCGGCAGCAGGTAGCGCACCACGCGCACCTCCTGCTTCGTGGCCGGGTTCTTCATCTCGTACACGGCGACCGCGAGGACCGGCTGGCCCTGGTCGGAGACGAAGTCGCGGGTGGTGTAGCAGATGTCGGTGCCCGACCCGCCGTCCTTGCCGCAGACCTTGGTCCAGTCGGCCTGGCTCGGCTCGGACTTCACGGTCACGGTCTGCGGGCCGGTCTGCGCCGCGGTGTTGGCCGCCGGCGTGCTCTGGGCCGGGGCGGGGGCCGCCGGCGCCGGGGCCGCGGGGGCCGGCGTCGCCTTCTTCGGCTGGGCGAGGGCGGGTCCGGCAAGGCCGGCGAGCGCAAGGAACGCGGCGGCGCGCATCAGGAGCGCCGGGCTTTTGGCGAAGGACATCGGCTCAGACCCTTTGAAGTTCGTCGATGAAGAGGACGTCGTCGTGACGGGAAAACGTGATGCGGTGCGGGACGCGGGCGGCCGGTCCGACAGGGCGCCGCGCTGGTCCCGGGCGATCGGGCGGCCTGCATTCCCCGCCGAATGCGGCGAAGGCATGACACCCACCGCGACACCCGGCCCCGCGCATGCGGGACATCCGCGGGTCGGCCTTAGGCGGGGGTTAACCCTAAACCTGCATCGATGGCCAGCCGTCCCCGTGCGGGATGTCGGGCGACGCCCTTCGGATGGAGTTCGAGAACCCCGTGAGCGCGGCGCAGCCCTCCCTCGAGCCGTCGACCGCCGGATGGGGGCCGGCCGCCGATCGACGCCCCCTGCCCCGGACGGCGGCCCGCGAGCCGGTGCGGTCGCCGGCCGCCGCCGAGGTCGTCCTTCCGCGGGTGGGGCTGTGCGCGCTGCTCGCCGGAACCGCCCGCCTCGACCCCGCCCGCCTCGCCTTCTCCGACGCCGCGCCCAAGCGCGGCTGGAGCGACAGGCCGCCGATGACCTGGACCTACGGGACGGCGGCCGAGATCGTCGGGCGGCTCGGCCGGGCCCTGCGGACGTGGCGGCTGCCGCCGGGAAGCCGGATCGGCCTGTGGTTTCCCGGAAGCACCGAGGGATTGATCGCCCACCTCGCCGTCGAGGCGGCGGGGCACGTCCCCTGCCCGCTGCCCGCGTCCTGGACCGAGGCGCAGGCGGCGGCCGGCATCCAGGCGGCCGGCCTCTCCGCGGTGCTGACCCAGACCCATGTCGGGGCCGGCCGCCCGGCGGAGGCGATGTGCCGGATCGCGGCCGGCTATTTCGGCCTGCGCTATCTCGCCGCCTTCGGCCCGGCCGTGCCCGACGGCGTGATCAACCTCGACGCGCTCGCCCTCGACCGGGCCGGGGGCGCCGTTGCGTTGCCCGAGACCGGCGGCGGCCTCGTCAGCTTCGTGGCGGGCGATCCGGCGCGGCCGGTCCACCGGACGGGCGACGCCCTGCTCGCGGCGGTCGCCGCGCACCTGGTCTCGGCCCGGATCGAGCCCGGCGACCGCATCCTTACCCTGCTGCCGCCCTCGGATCTGCGCGGGATCGTCACCGGCCTCGGCGCGGCGCTCGCCGTCGGCGCCGACCTCGAGACGATGCCGGTCTTCGACGGAGGCGCGCTGATCGAGAGCTTGGCGCATCCGCGCCCGACCCATCTCGTCGCCCCGGCCTTCCTGGAGGGTGCGCTCGACGCCCTGCCCGCGACGACGCTGCGCTCGGTCGTCCTCGCACGCCGTGCGCCCGGGCCCGTGCCTCCGCCCGGACCGGACCCGGCACGGCCGGTGCTCGATGTGCTGGCCTTCGACGAGGATGCGATCCTCTCGGTCAGGCGCAAGGGGCCGGGCCTCGCCGGGGCGCTCACCGAGCCCGGCCACCGCGCCCTGCCCCCCGCCCTGTTCGACCTGCGCCGCGAGCCCGACGGCCGCCTCGCCTTCCGCGGCCAGGCCTGCGCGACGGCCCTGGTGCAACGCGGCGAGGCCGGCGCGTCCGAAGCCGATGAGTTTCGCGCCTCGCGCTTCCGCGTCGATCGCTTTGCCGGAACCGGGATCGCCGTGACCGAGGCCTGAGCGGCCGCTCGGGCCGCCCCGCGCCGCACCATCCGGCGCGGCGGTGCCGCGTGCCCGCCCGGCGCATCCCTCGACCGCGCATCCTCGCCCGTGAAACGAAACCGTTCCGAAAGCTCAGCGTCGCCAGGGCCTTGGCCGCCCGTGCCCGCGCCTGTGCCCGGTACGATCGATGGCGCCGGCCGCGCGGTTCATCGGACGCTCATCGAAAGGGTTTATTTTCGCATCTGCAAAGGGCGCCGGCGAACCAAACCGTTGGCGGAGGGTTTAAAGCTCAGCTCTCTTCCCAAGTGGCCTGCGATGGGGTAGCTCTCGATCTTATGGGTGCGCTGCAACAAGTGCTCGTCGTCGACGATGGTGTCCGTGCCATCGATCACTCCCTGGCCGGAGAATTGGCCGAGCTCGGCTATGCCAGCGTCACCGTCTCCCTCGAGGCGGCGGCGGACGTGCTGGCGGTGATCGCCCGGCCTGCCGCCATCCTGCTCCAGACCTCGTCGCGCCGCGATTCGAGCTATGCCCGCCTCGCAGCCCGGCTTCGTGCGCAGGTCCGCGACCAGGGCATCCCGGTCCTGGTGATCGACGGCGCGAAGGGGCGCCGCGCGGGCGCGCCGATCGACCTGATGAGCCGCATCGGCCCCTACGTCGTCAACGAACCCGACCTTTAGGCATCGCCCGGCCCGGGCGCCGATCCGCTACGAATGGATCGGCGCGTCGTGCTTGTGGAACGCCTTGAGACGGCGGAACAGCGCCGTGTCGTAGTTTCCCGGCACCTGTTCCTCCCCGACGAGCCAGCGGAACAGGTCGCGGTCCGGCACCTCGATCAGGCCCTCGAACAGGTCGAGATCCGCATCGCTCATGCTGCCGATCTCGGCGTCGGCGAAGCGCCCCATGATCAGGTCCATCTCGCGGATGCCCCGGTGCCAGGCGCGGAACAGCGTGCGGCGGCGGCGGGGATCGAGATCCGCGCTGGTGCGGGTGGTGCCGGACATCGTGAGGGCCTTCGGATCGCTGGAGACAACCCGTGATCCGAGGATCACGGGACGAAAGGCTCAGACCAGGCCCGCGAAGGCGGTCTCGGACCACGCCGCGGACGGCCCGGGCGGGGCCGGGACGGGATCGCGCGGGCCGACCGGTGGCTTGTGCCCGCGCTGGCCCTTGGCGACCCGGGTGCCGCGGTCCGGCTTGGCCGGGCCGCCGACCGCATCGAACTCGAACAGCAGCCGGTTCCCGCGCGCGTCGCTGATCCATCCGTCGGAGAACCAGCCGACGAAGCGGCCCGAATAGGCGAAGACCTTGTCGTCGTCGATGATCGCCGCGGGCCGCCCATCCCAGTGGTAGACCGCCCGGCCGTCGTCGCAGAAGGCGGATGGACGTCCCTCCCGGTCGAAAAACTCGATCATCGCCTTGGCTCCCGCCGCCGGCCGCGCCGAGCGCCGCCACCGTCCGTATCTAAGCCATCGCGGCCGACCTGCCAGCCGGCCGCATCCGGGCGCCGGGCACAGGATCCTCCGATCCGCCGATCACGGGAGGGCGACGCGGCACGCCAGCGTCGAGCGGCCGCGCGCGACGGGGCGGGATGCACGGGCTATTAGGGCCCGCCGGGCAGGATGGGCCGAACGAGCGGATTGGCGATGCGCGACGAGACGGCCCCTGCGCTCCTGCGCCCCAGCATCCTCGATCCGCTGTTCGCGCCCGCGCGCGGGCTGCCGGGCGTCGGCGCGAAGATGGCGCCCATGATCGAGCGGCTGCTCGGCACGCCCGAGCGGCCGGCCCGCATCGTCGACCTGCTGTTCCACCTGCCGCAGGGCGGCATCGCGCAGAAGCTCGTCGGCTCGGTCGGCGAGGCCCCTGTGGGCGAGCCGGTCACCGTCGGCGTCACCGTCTCGCATCACCGGCCGGCCGGGACCGGGCCGGGCAGGCGCCCGCACCGGGTGCTGGTCGAGGACGAGACCGGCGACATCACCCTGGTGTTCTTCGGGATGCCGGCGGCGCGGGTCGAGAAGATGCTGCCGCTGGGCAGCCACCGCTACGTCACCGGCCGCATCGACCTCTGGGACGGCAGCCGCCAGATGGTGCATCCCTCCCGCATCGTCGACGCGGAAGGCCTGGCCGCCCTGCCCTCCGTCGAGCCGGTCTACGGCGCCACGGAAGGCCTGACCTCGCGGGCGATCGGCAAGCTGGCGGTGGCCGCCCTGGAGCGGCTGCCGGTGCTGCCGGAGTGGCAGGACCCGGCCTGGCTGCGGCAGAACCGGCTGCCGCCCTTCGCCGACGCGCTGCGCGCCGAGCACCGGCCCGAGGAGGCGCCCAAGCCCTCGACGCTGGGCCCCAACGGCGTCGCGGTCCCGCCGCCCGCGACGCCGTCGCGAAAACGGCTGGCCTACGACGAGCTTCTGGCCTCGCAACTGGCTTTGGCGCTGATGCGGGCGCGCAGCCGCCGCAAGCCCGGACGGGTCAACGCCGGCGACGGCCGCCTCTCCGCCCGGATCGAGGCGGGGCTGCCCTTCGCGCTGACCGGCGCGCAGACGCGCGCCGTCGCCGAGATTCGCGGCGATCTGGCCTCCGACAAGCGGATGCTGCGCCTGCTCCAGGGCGATGTCGGGTCGGGCAAGACCGCCGTGGCGCTCCTCGCCATGGCCTCGGCCTGCGAGGCCGGCCGGCAGGCGGCGCTGATGGCCCCGACCGAGATCCTGGCACGCCAGCACTTCGAGCGCCTGAAGCCGCTGGCCGGCGCCCTGCGCCTGCGCCTGATGACCGGCCGGGACCGCGCCGCCGAGCGCCGGGCGACGCTGGCCGACCTCGCCGCCGGCGAGATCGACATCCTGGTCGGCACCCACGCCCTGTTCCAGGACAGCGTGGTGTTCGCCGATCTCGGGCTGGCGGTGGTCGACGAGCAGCACCGGTTCGGCGTCCACCAGCGCCTCGCGCTCGGCGCCAAGGGCGCGGCGGTCGACATTCTCGTCATGACCGCGACCCCGATCCCGCGGACGCTGGCGCTGACCTGCTTCGGCGACATGGACGTCTCGGTCCTCGACGAGAAGCCGGCCGGACGGCAGCCGATCCGGACGATCACCATCCCGACCGAGCGCATCGACGAGGTCGTGGCCGGCCTCCACCGCGCGCTCCAGGGCGGCGAGCGCGTCTACTGGATCTGCCCGCTGGTGGCCGAATCGGAGTTCGTCGACCTCGCCGCGGCGGAGGAGCGCTTCGAGGACCTGAAGCAGCATTTCGGGGCCGAGGTCGGGCTGATCCACGGCAAGATGCCCGGCGCCGACAAGGATGCGGCGATGGCTCGCTTCGCTGCGGGCGAGACCCGGGTCCTGGTCTCGACCACCGTGGTCGAGGTCGGGGTCGACGTGCCGGAGGCGACGATCATGGTGATCGAGCATGCCGAGCGCTTCGGGCTGGCCCAGCTCCACCAGCTGCGCGGCCGGGTCGGGCGCGGCGCGAAGGCCTCGTCCTGCCTGCTGCTCTATCGCGGGCCGCTCGGCCAGGTGTCGAAGGCCCGCCTCGAGATGATGCGCGAGAGCGAGGACGGGTTTCGCATCGCCGAGGCCGATCTGCGGCTGCGCGGCGAGGGCGAGGTGCTCGGCACCCGCCAATCCGGCCTCGCGGCCTTCCGGCTCGCCCGCCTGGAGAGCGACGGCGCCCTGCTGGAGGTCGCCCGCGACGACGCACGGCTGATCGTCGAGCGCGATCCGACCCTGCGGACCGAGCGGGGCCAGGCGCTGCGGGTGCTGCTCTACCTGTTCGAGCGCGACGCCGCGATCCGGCTGCTCGGAGCCGGCTAGAGCATCGTCGAGCGAGGTGGATTCCCGCTGGCGTGACGACGATGCGTCCTCGAGACGAGAGCGAGCCGTGTCCGTGATTGACGGATCACGGACCATGCTCTCGCCGGCGCGGGTTGCCGCAGCCTGGGCGACAGGCGCGCGCGATCGCCCTAGATCCGTTTGGGTCGTACCAAGGATTCTCCGCCCGTGCCCCAGCCGCCCCGACAGGACAGGACGTTTGCCGTCGCGGTGGTCGGCGCCGGCGCCGCGGGCCTCGCCGCCGCCCTGGCGCTCGCCCGCGACGGCGTGCCCACGGCCCTGGTCGGACGCCATGCACCCGTGGCCGACGGGCGCACCGTCGCCCTGCTCGACGGGTCCGTGCGCTTCCTCGCGGCGCTGAAGGCCTGGGGCGGCATCGCCCCGCAGGCCGGCCCGCTGGCGACGCTGCAGATCATCGACGACACCGGCAGCCTGTTCCGCCCCCCGCCCGCGCGCTTCCAGGCCGGCGAGATCGGGCTGGAAGCGTTCGGCTGGAACGTCGAGAGCCGGCTCCTGGTCGAGTCCCTGCGCCGGCATGCACGCGCCACCGAGAACCTCACGCTGTTCGAGAGCGATGCCGCGGAAGCCGTTCCTGGCGAAGAGGTTTCCGAGGTTCGGCTCGTCGATGGCGGGCGCGTCTCGGCACAGCTCGTCGTCGCCGCGGACGGGGGGCGGTCGCCGTTGCGGAGCGCGAGCGGCATCCGGGTGCGGGACTGGTCCTACCCGCAATCCGCGATCACCACGATCCTCGCGCACGACCGCCCGCACGGCGACGTCTCGACCGAGTTCCACACCCGCGGAGGCCCCTTCACCCTGGTGCCGCTGCCGGGGAACCGCTCGAGCCTGGTCTGGGTCGCGGCCGAGGGCGTCGCGCGCCGGCTCGCCGCGCTCGACGACGCGGCGCTGGCCGAGGCGGTCACGCGCCAGGCGCAGGGCATGCTCGGGACGATGCGGATCGACGGCCCCCGCGGCCTGGTGCCGATGCGCGGCCTCTCCGTGGCGACCCCGACCGCCCACCGCCTCGCCCTGATCGGCGAGGCCGCCCACGTCTTCCCGCCGATCGGCGCGCAAGGCCTGAACCTCGGATTGCGGGATGCCGCCGCCCTTCGGGACGCGGTGCTCGGTGCCACCCGCGAGCGCCGCGATCCGGGCTCCCGCGCGGCGTTGTCCGGCTTCGCCCGCGCCCGCCGGCTCGACGCGGCGCTGCGATCCACGGCGGTCGACACGCTCAACCGGAGCCTGCTCGCCGACCTCGTGCCCGTCGACGCGCTGCGCGGCTTCGGCCTGCTGGCGATGAGCGCGATCGGGCCCTTGCGCCGCGCCGTGATGCGCGAGGGCGTCCTGCCGCGGCTCGGCGCACCCGAGCAGATGCGGGCCGAGCGCTGAACGGAAAAACTCTTTTCGACGTGTGGGTTGTCCCTATCGGCTCGCGTTGGGCATCAAGCGTTTCGGCGCGAAAATCGGGTGCGCGTCCCTCCTGCAATCCGCCCCTGCGACACCGGCATGCGGAGCACCCACCCGAGCCGCTCCGTGCCGGACCTGTCGGCGCAAGAGCCGACGGGTCCGCATCGGGAAAAAACGATCGAAAATCGCTGATTTCGAGTAGGTTGCCTCGAAAAGCTCATCCCATGCATTCGTCCGGTCGGACCATGGCGGCCCGGGTCGGGGCGCCGCATCGTCGGATCGCCGCCTCCTGACACCCTGCCTTCCGGTCTATACATCCCGTCTCGCGGGCCCCACGTCCCGCCCCCGGGCATCGCCTGCCCGCCCGATTCGACGACGAACAGACACCCGATGGCCAAGCCCGCATCCAAGACGTCCGCATCCAAGACGCCCGCGCCCCCGGTCCCCGCGCCGAAGGTTCAGACGGCGCGCTTCGCGCTTCCCAAGTCCGGGCCGCTGGCGCGGATCCGCGACGCATTCGCGCGCGGCGAGAGCCCGACGCTGGCCGGCGTCCCGGACGGGTTCGACGCCCTGGTGGTGGCCGACCTCGCGCGCGCCCTGAGCGCCGGCTTCGAGGGGCCGGCGGTGCTGGTCCACGTCGCCCGCGATTCCGGGCGCTCGGCGGCCTTCGTCAACGCCCTGAAGTTCGTCGCGCCCGAGATCGAGGCGATGAGCGTGCCGGCCTGGGATTGCCAGCCCTACGACCGGGTCTCGCCCAACGGCGCCACGGCGGCGCAGCGCATGACCGCGTTCTCGCGGCTGACGCGCACGCGCTCCTCGGAGGCCGCGCCCCGCATCGTCTGCACCACGGTCAACGCCCTGATCCAGCGCGTTCCGCCGATGAAGCGCATCGCCGTCGAGACCTTCTCCGTCGCGATCGGCAACGTCGTCTCGATGGACAAGGTCGTGGCCTGGGTCGAGGCCAACGGCTTCCTGCGCACCGGGACGGTGCGCGACACCGGCGAGTACGCCGTGCGCGGCGGCATCCTCGACCTGTCGCCGCCGGGGCTCCCGAACCCGATCCGCCTCGACTTCTTCGGCGACACGCTGGAATCGATCCGCGCCTTCGATCCGGAGACCCAGCGCACCGTCGGCCAGCTCCGCTCCCTCGATCTCGTGCCGATGAGCGAGGTCCAGCTCACCACCGAGACCATCCGGCGCTTCCGCCAGGGCTACGTCGCCAATTTCGGGGCCGCGACCCGCGACGACCGCCTCTACGAGACCGTGAGCGAGGGCCGGCGCTATGCCGGCCTCGAGCACTGGATGCCGCTGTTCTACGAATCCCTCGACACCCTGTTCGACTACGTCGCCGGGGTGCCGATGGTGTTCGAGCCGCAGATCGAGGATGCGGCCGCCGAGCGGCTGGCCCTGATCCAGGACTACTTCCAGGCTCGCGAAGGCGCGCGCAAGACCCCGCAATCGGGCGTCGCGCCCTACAAGCCGCTGCCGCCGCGCGCCCTCTACCTGACCCAGAACGAGCTGCGCGACCGGATCGCGGCCTGCTCCGTCGCCCGGCTGACCCCGTTCGCGGTGCCCGAGGGCGGAGCCGGCGGCCCGGCCATCGATTGCGGCGCCGAGCCCGGCCGCACCTTCGCCGCCGAGCGCGCGAGCGAGGGGACGAGCGTCTTCGACGCGGCGGTGGCGCACGTGAAGGATCTGCAGGGATCCGGTCATCACGTGATCCTCGGATCCTGGTCCGAAGGCTCGCGCGACCGGCTCTGCGGCGTGCTCGCCGACCACGGCCTCAGGAAGCCGATGGCGATCTCGCGCCTGTCGGACGTCTACGCGCTGAAGCGCGGCACCGACGTCGCCGTCGCGGTCTGGGGCCTCGAATCGGGCTTCACCGCCGGCCAGCTCGCCGTGATCTCGGAAGGCGACATCCTCGGCGACCGGCTGGTGCGCCAGAAGCGGAAGTCCAAGCGCCCGCAGGACGTCATCCTGGAGGTGCAGGCGCTTCAGCCCGGCGACCTCGTCGTGCACGCCGACCACGGCATCGGCCGGTTCGTCGGCCTGAAGACGGTGACGGCGGCCGGCGCCCCGCACGATTGCCTGGAGCTGCAATACGCCACCGGCCTGCTGCTGCTGCCGGTGGAGAACATCGAGCTCCTGACCCGCTACGGCTCCGAGGATTCCGAGGTGGCGCTGGACCGCCTCGGCGGCGCCGGCTGGCAGGCCCGCAAGGCGCGGATGAAGAAGCGCATCCTCGAGATGGCCGGCGAGCTCATCAAGGTCGCCGCCCAGCGCTTCGTGCGGCAGGCGCCGCGGCTGGTGCCGCCCGAGGGCCTCTACGGCGAGTTCGCCGCCCGCTTCGCCTTCGAGGAGACCGAGGACCAGGCCAACGCGATCGAGGCGGTGCTCTCGGACCTCAACGAGGGCCGCCCGATGGACCGGCTCGTCTGCGGCGACGTCGGCTTCGGCAAGACCGAGGTGGCGCTCCGCGCCGCCTTCGCCGCCGCGATCTCCGGGCGGCAGGTGGCGGTGGTGGTGCCGACCACCCTGCTCGCGCGCCAGCACTTCCGCACCTTCGCCGAGCGCTTCAAGGGCCTGCCGATCCAGGTGGCGCAGCTGTCGCGCTTCGTCGGCGCGGCCGAGATGAAGCAGACCCGCGCCGGGCTCGCCGACGGCACCGTCGACATCGTGGTCGGCACCCATGCGGTGCTGGCCAAGACCATCGCCTTCAAGGACCTCGGCCTGATCATCGTCGACGAGGAGCAGCATTTCGGCGTCAGCCACAAGGAGCGCCTGAAGGCGCTGCAGGCCGACGTGCACGTGCTGACGCTCTCGGCCACCCCGATCCCGCGGACGCTGCAGCTGGCGATGACGGGCGTGCGCGACCTCTCGATCATCGCGACCCCCCCGGTGGACCGCCTGGCGGTGCGCACCTTCGTGACGCCGTTCGATCCGCTGACCATCCGCGAGGCGCTGCTGCGCGAGCGCTACCGCGGCGGCCAGTCGTTCTACGTGGTGCCGCGGATCGAGGATCTGGCCGAGGTGAAGCGCTTCCTCGACACCGAGATGCCCGAGACCACGGTGGCGGTCGCCCACGGGCAGATGGCGGCGGGCCAGCTCGAGGACGTGATGACCGCGTTCTACGAGGGCAAGTACGACGTGCTGCTCTCGACCACGATCGTCGAATCCGGTCTCGACATCCCCACCGCCAACACGCTGATCGTCCACCGGGCCGACATGTTCGGCCTGGCCCAGCTCTACCAGCTCCGCGGCCGCGTCGGCCGCTCCAAGGCCCGCGCCTACGCCCTGTTCACGACGCCGGCCAACCGCACCCTGAGCGCCCAGGCCGAGCAGCGCCTCACCGTGCTGCAGACGCTCGACACGCTCGGCGCCGGCTTCCAGCTGGCCTCCCACGACCTCGACATCCGCGGCGCCGGCAACCTGCTCGGCGACGCGCAGTCCGGCCACATCAAGGAGGTCGGCTACGAGCTCTACCAGCAGATGCTGGAGGACGCGGTCACCGCGCTCAAGGCGGGCTACGAGGAGCCGGTGGAGGAGGCGTGGTCGCCGACCATCGCGCTCGGCGCCCCGGTCACCATCCCCGAGACCTATGTCGAGGATCTCGGCGTGCGGCTCGCCCTCTACCGCCGGCTCTCGACCCTGGAGAACGACGCCGAGATGGAGGCGTTCGGCGCCGAGCTGATCGACCGCTTCGGGCCGCTGCCGCCGGAGGTGGAGCAGTTGCTCAAGATCGTGACGATCAAGATCCTGTGCCTGGCCGCCAACATCGCCAAGGTCGAGGCCGGGCCGAAGGGCGTCGTGGTCCACTTCCGCGACAAGTCGTTCGCGAACCCGCAGGGGCTGGTCGCCTACGTCGCCGAGCAGGCCTCGTTCGCGAAGGTCCGGCCCGACATGAGCGTGGTCTTCATCCGCGAGCTCGACTCGATCCCGGCCCGGCTCAAGACCGCGACGCAGGTGGTGCGGGCGCTGGCAGGGATCGCCGAGCGCGGGGGGAAGAAGAAGGCGGCGTAAGCGCCGCTCAGCGCGTCGCCAGGGCCTGCGAGGCGTCCGGTCGGGATGCGTCCAGGCGCGGCGTCGCCGGCTGCGGGGCCTTCGGATGCAGCGCGCCGAGCGAGCCGGTCGGCAGGTTCGACGAGCCTTCGGCCAGCGCCTCCGGTCCGCCGAAGGCCGTGCCCTCCTGGCCGAGCTTCTCCGCGTGGGCGAACAGCGCCTTCATGTAGCGCTGGTCAAACGGGGCCGGCGAGGTGTCGGTGAAGCGGTCGTCGATCTCGGCGACCTTCAGGTCGATGGATTCGCGGCGGGCGAAGGCGTCGGCGAGCGCCAGGGCGTCGCGCGTCTGCGCCTTGATCGCCGACGACATCGCCCGGCCGAGCACCGAGAGCGTGGTGTGCGTCGCCATCTGGAAGTACGGCGCGAGCTTGTTGTTGACGACGAGGTAGACCGTCCGGGCCGGGATCCTGACCCCGCCGGCACCCGTCTGCGCCGCGATCAGCGCCGGCTTCGGCGCGAGGAAGAACGGCGCCGTGGTGCCGCCGTCGACGTGCATCTCCTGGATCGTCTTGCCCTGGTTCGTCTTGCCGTCGACGGTCGTCGAGTCGATCGAGACGGGCGGGAACACGCCCGGCACGGCGGACGAGGCCAGCACGATCGACCGGAACAGGTTCAGCGCCTTGTCGTCGCCGATCGTCGCGATCGCACCCATGTCCCACAGCACAGGGCGCTCGGTGTCGAGCTCGGTGGTGGCGACCAGCAGGCGCCGGCCCTTGGCGTGCTCGGCGGCGATCGCCTTGAGCAGGCGCGGCGTCACCGCCTTCTCGATCCGGCGCTTGAGCGGCCAGGTGTCGGTCAGGGCCTCGGCGGAGCCGCCGAACTCGAACACGTCCGCCGCCGAGACCGTGGTGTAGGCCTCGCGCAGGGCGGCATCGCCGGCGGCACCGATGAAGGCGAAGGGGGCGATCAGGGCGCCCGTCGAGACGCCGGTGATCACGCCGAAGGCCGGGCGGCGCCCGCTCGCGCTCCAGCCGGAGAGGAGGCCCGCGGCGAAGGCGCCGTTCTCGCCGCCGCCGGACAGCACGAGCCAGGGGTCGGCCGCCGCGGACGCCCCGTCGATCAGCGCCTGGAAGGCCTGCCCGTCGTCGCCGGCGATGCGGATCGCGCCCTTCAGGGCGGCAGGACGCGCCGTCGCGATCTCGCCGGCGGTGAACGCCGTGCGCTCGGTGCGTTTGGCAGTATCCGATCCGGCACGGGAAAGGTCAGGCGCACCGATTCCAAGTGCGAGGATCGTCGCGCAAAGCGCGAGCTGACGCGTCTTCGAAGAGGGCATAGCCCGTTTCCCGATACCGATTGACCCGCCTCGGTTCGAAAACGCTGCGCCGTCCGCGGTGTTCCCGCAACCGGGCACGACCACCGAGCCGGCCGCGCCATTCGTGCGGCAGCGCACCATGACGCTTGCCACGCGGATCGCTTTACGCCGGGCCTGTGCTTGCACTAACCGGACGAACCGGTCCGTCACGCCGACTCGGCAAGCCGACCTGCAACGAGGTTCTTCCATGAAACTGCCGCGCCGCTTCTTCCAGCCGCTCGCCGCCGGCGCGCCCGAGCCCTTCCGCGAGCTGCCGGTGCGGCTGGAGCGGATGATCCACTTCGTGCCGCCGCACAACGACAAGGTCCGCGCCCGCGTGCCGGAGCTCGCGCCGACCGTCGACGTCGTGCTCGGCAACCTCGAGGACGCGGTGCCGATGGACCAGAAGGAGGCCGCCCGGAAGGGCTTCGTCCAGATGGCGCAAGCGACCGACTTCGCGGCGACCGGCACCGGCCTGTGGAGCCGCATCAATGCGCTGAACTCGCCGTGGTTTCTCGACGACCTGTTCGAGCTCGTGGCCGCCGTCGGCTCGAAGCTCGACGTGGTGATGATTCCCAAGGTCGAGGGCCCGTGGGACATCCACTACGTCGACCAGCTCCTCGCCCAGCTCGAGGCGCGCCACGGCGTGACGAAGCCGATCCTGATCCACGCGATCCTGGAGACGGCCGAAGGCGTCGCCAACGTCGACGCCATCGCCTGCGCGTCGCCCCGCATGCACGGCATGAGCCTCGGCCCCGCCGACCTGGCGGCGTCCCGCGGCATGAAGACCACCCGCGTCGGCGGCGGCCATCCGGAATACCGGGTGATCGCCGACCCGGCCGGCGAGGGCGTCGCCCGCGCCTCCGCCCAGCAGGACCTCTGGCACTACACCATCGCGAAGATGGTCGACGCCTGCATGGCCAACGGCATCAAGGCCTTCTACGGCCCGTTCGGCGACTTCTCCGACGGCCCGGCCTGCGAGGTCCAGTTCCGCAACGCCTTCCTCATGGGCTGCGCCGGCGCCTGGACGCTGCATCCGAACCAGGTCGCCATCGCCAAGCGCGTCTTCGCCCCCGATCCGGACGAGGTGGCCTTCGCCGCCCGCATCGTCGCGGCGATGCCCGACGGCACCGGCGCGGTGATGCTCGACGGCAAGATGCAGGATGACGCCACCTGGAAGCAGGCCAAGGTCATCGTCGACCTGGCCAAGCTCGTGGCGGCCAAGGACCCGGAGCTGGCCGCGGTGTACAAGCTCGGCTGATGAGCAGACCTCGATGAGCCCGACGCATCGAGGCTTGGCCCCCGCGACCGCGGGGCGGCGGTCCTCCGCCGGACCTCACGGGTTCTCGCCCATGAGGTCCGGCATGAGCCGTCACGGCCCGAACCGGCTTCGGTAATCCTGCGGCAGCGCAGCGACGAGCCGCAGGAAGCTGCGACGCATGGTTTCCTCCGAGCCGAAGCCGCAGGCCTGCGCGATGCGCTTCACCGGGCGCCTGGTCTCGGACAGCGCCCGTTGCGCCGCCTCCACCCGCAGGCGCTCCACTCCCTTGGCCGGCGTCAGCCCGGTCGCCGCGCGGTAGTGCCGGCCGAGGCTGCGCTCGCTCATGCCCGCCACCGCCGCCAGCGCCGGAAGCGAGAGGTCGCCGGCCAGGTTCTCCCGGATCCAGGCATGGAGGGCATCGAACCGGTCGTCGCCGGCCTGGAGCGCGAGCGCCGCGCTGAACTGCGCCTGCCCGCCGGGGCGCTTGAGGAACATCACGAGATGGCGGGCGACGCCGAGCGCCAGCGCACGGCCGAGATCCTGTTCCACCAGCGCCAGCGCCAGGTCGATGCCGGCGGTGATCCCCGCCGAGGACCAGACCGGGCCGTCCTGCACGAAGATCGGGTCCGGCTCGACGCGCGCCAGCGGATAGAGCTCGGCGAGCCGCTCGCAATGGGCCCAGTGGGTGGCCGCCCGGCGCCCGTCGAGGAGCCCTGCCGCCCCGAGCAGGAAGGCGCCGGTGCAGACCGAGGCGACCCGCCGCGCCCGCGCCGCCCGCGCCCGCATCCAGTCGACGAGGTCCGCGTCGGCCGAGGCCGCGACGACGCCGGGGCCGCCGGCGACGATCAGCGTGTCGAGCGGGGCGTCGCGGTCGGGCAGGGGGTCGACCGCCAGCCGCAGGCCCGCGGACGAGGTCAGCGCGCCGTCGCCCCAGCCGACCACACGCGGCGCGTAGGGCCGCGAGCCCCGTGCCTGCTCGTTGGCCGTCGCGAAGACCTGCAGCGGACCGGCCACGTCGAGCAGTTGCACGGACGGAAAGGCCAGCACCTCGACGACGCGGGGCGATCCGGCATGGGTTCGAACGGTATGGGTTCGAGCGGTATCTGGCTGGAAACGAGGGTCGTCTGGCATCCCGGCCAGATCTTGAGGCCTTAGGGTGTCCCTGTCCACCACGGAGACCCCGCGATGATCCCCCCCGAGACCCACCTGCAGATCGGCTCGCTCCTGTTCGAGGGGCTGGACCAGATCGACCTCACCGGCCCGTTCGAGGTGCTGTCCCGCATCCCGAACGCGACCTACCGGATCTACGCCCCGACCGCCGAGAGCGTGCGCGACGTCCGCGGCCTGCGGCTCACCCCCGACGCGGCCTTGGCCGATGCGCCGCAGCTCGACGTGCTGCACGTGCCCGGCGGCTTCGGCCAGGAGGCGCTGATGCGGGACGAGGCCGTGCTCGGCTGGATCCGGCGGCAGGCGGGGGGAGCCGGGCACGTCTTCTCGGTCTGCACCGGCGCCCTGCTCCTCGGCGGTGCCGGGCTGCTGAGGGGGCGCCGGGCGACGACGCATTGGAGCGCCTTCGCGCTGCTGCCGTATTTCGGCGCGCAGCCCGTCGACCGGCGCGTCGTGGTCGACGGGTCGTGGGTGTTCGCGGCCGGCGTCACCGCGGGCATCGACGGCGCGCTGCAGCTTGCGGCCGAGCTGCGCGGCCCGGAGGTCGCCCAGGCGATCCAGCTCGGCATGGAATACGCCCCCGAGCCGCCCTTCGACAGCGGCACGCCGCGGACCGCCCCGGCCGCGATCCTCGAGCGGGCGCGCACCGGCGTCGCCGAGATCACCGCGCGGCGGGAGGCGACCGCACGCAGGATCGCCGCCGAGCTCGGGATCGCCCTCCCCGCCGGCGGGTGAGGCTCGTCTCGATCACGCCGGCCGCACGGGCGAGGCCGGCCCGCGACGCGGGTCGGTTCCGATGCACCGCCCCCCGGAACCCGGTGACAAGCCCGCCATCCGCGCCTATCTGATCCGTCATGATGGATCAGGCCATGACCGACCCGCGACCGACCGAATCGAGACTGCGCATCGCCAAGTTCGGGATCGGCGCGGTGGTGCGCCACCGGATCTACCCGTTCCGCGGCATCGTGTTCGATGTCGACCCGGTGTTCGACAACACCGAGGATTGGTGGCTGGCGATCCCCGAGGAGGCGCGTCCGCGCAAGGACCAGCCGTTCTACCACCTGCTCGCCGAGAACGCCGAGACCGAGTACGTCGCCTACGTGTCCGAGCAGAACCTGGTGCCCGACACCTCGGGCGAGAGCCTGCGCCACGCCGGCATCCCGGAGATGTTCGAGCGCGACCCCGGCGGCACCTACCGCATGCGCGACCGCACCGCGAACTGACCGTTTCGGGACGCGCGCCGTCCGGTGCTCCGAGCGCCTTCGTGGCCTACGATCCCGTGACGTCGGCGCTCGTCGCCCTGCCGATTCCGGCGGCTTCCATCCGTGCCCAGGCGGCGGCGAGCGATCCGCCCTGGTCGATCGCCCGCGTCGCGTCCGCGACGACGGCGGCCGCGAAGCCTGCCGCGCGCGCATCGAGGGCGCTCCAGGCGACGCAGTAATCGGTGGCGAGCCCGCACAGGACCACGCGCCGGACGCCGCGCTCGCGCAGGTAGCCGGCGAGCCCCGTCGGCGTCCCGTCGGCCTCGACGAAGGCCGAGTAGCTGTCGACTCCGGGGCTCAGGCCCTTCCGCAGGACGAGGGCGGCGCCGGGCAGGTCGAGGCCGGGGGCGAGCCCCGCCCCGGCGCTGCCCTGCACGCAGTGGTCCGGCCACAGCACCTGCTCGCCGTAGGCCAGCCGCACCGTCTCGAACGGCGCCCGGCCCGGATGCGCGCTCGCGAACGAGACGTGCCCGGCCGGGTGCCAGTCCTGCGTCAGCACCAGGGTCCGGAACCGCGCGGCCAGCGCCCGGATCGGCGCGACGACGGCGTCGCCGTCGGGCACCGCGAGCGCGCCGCCGGGCAGGAAGTCGTGCTGCACGTCGACGACGAGCAGGGCCTCGGCCGCGCCGACCGTCACGGGCATCCCCCGGCTTCGGCGGAAAGGCGTCCGCCCGGGATCCTCCGATCCGGCGATCCCGGGATCACGGGACCATCACCGTCGAGCCGGTGGTCTCGCGGCCGGCGAGGTCGCGGTGGACCTGCTGGGCCTCCGACAGCTTGTAGGTCCGGTTGACCGGGATCCTGACCGCCCCGCTCTGCACCACCGAGAACAGGTTCTTCGCCATCTCGGCCAGGATCTCCGGGCGGCTCGCGTAGGTGAACAGGGTCGGGCGCGTCACGTAGAGCGAGCCCTTGGCGGCGAGCAGGCCGAGGTCGAGCGCCTTGATCGGGCCGGAGGCGGAGCCGAAGCTCGCGAGCAGGCCGAGCGGGGCCAGCGAATCGAGCGAGCCCATCAGCGTGTCCTGCCCGACGCCGTCGTAGACCACCGGGACGCCCTTGCCGCCGGTGATCTCGCGGACGCGGGCCGCCACGTCCTCTTCGCGGTAGAGGATGACGTGGTCGCAGCCGTGGGCGCGGGCGAGCTCCGCCTTGTCGGCCGAGCCGGCGGTGCCGATGACGGTGGCGCCGAGGTGCTTGGCCCATTGGCAGGCGATCAGGCCGACGCCGCCGGCGGCCGCGTGCCACAGGATCGTGTCGCCCGGCTTCACCGCATAGGTCCGGTGCAGCAGGTACTCGGCGGTGAGCCCCTTCAGCATCATGCCGGCGGCGGTCGAATCGTCGATCCCGTCCGGCACGTGCACGGCGGCCGAGGCCGCGATCAGCGGCTCCTCGGCGTAGGTGCCCTCCCCCGATCCGGTGGCGACCCGGTCGCCGACCGAGAACCCGGTCACGCCCTCGCCGACCGCCGTCACCGTCCCGGCGACCTCCTTGCCTGGGGTGAACGGCAGCTGTGCCGCCTTGTAGGCGCCGGAGCGGAAGTAGATGTCGATGAAGTTGACGCCGATCGCGCCGGCGCGGATGCGGATCTGGCCGGGGCCGGGCTGCGGCGTCGGCACGTCCTCGTAGGCCATCACCTCGGGGCCGCCGTAATCCTGAACGCGTATCGCCTTCGGCATCGTCGTCGCCTCTTCCTCGCGTGAGATCGTGCCCGGCGAGATAAGGGACGGGGCGCCCGGCGCAATGGCTTCGATCGGGGCGGGCGATACAGAGCGGGGCGCGCATCCCGGCGCCGCGAGCAAATCATCGATCCGGGGAGGGAACGCGATCGGCCCGGACGCGGTTGAGAGGCCCACGTCGCCGAGCATGCCTTGCAGTGGCCATGTTTCAATCTTAACTGAACCTGAACGAAAGGCTGATTCGTTCAGGCCGTCACGGGAAAGATGGAGGACAGCGATGCTGACCGGACCGTTCCAACGCCTGCCGGGGTCTTCCGAGGGATGGCAGTCCCTCGCTCACGAGCCCTGGCTGCTGCCGATCTCCGACGCCGCCTCCGAGCAGGCTTCCGACGTGGGTATCGCGGTTCGCCGGGCCGCGCGGCCCCTCTGGATCGCCGCCAACGGCCTCTGCTTCGCCCTGGCGCTCCTGCTGGCCGCCGAGACCTCGACCGGCTGGATGAGCGGCAACCGCGTCGCGGCGACGCCGAAGACCGTCGTCACCGCCAGCGCCTCCTGAGTCAGACCGTTTCGCGACGCGGGGCGGCGCCTGCCGGCGGCGTCTCCCGCGACGTCTCGGGCGCGAGCCCCTGCGCCGTCCGCAAGGTCGCGGCCATGGCCTGAAGCCGGGCCTGCGGATCGTCCGGCTGGATGACGCCGGCCGACATCACCAGCTTGGCCGCATCGTCCACGCTCATCCCGACCTCGATGATGTCGGTGCGCGGCAGGTAGAAGAAGAACCCCGTGGTCGGGTTCGGCGCGCAGGGCAGGAACACGCCGACATAGTCGTTGCGGCCGTCCTCCCCTGCTTCTCCCTTGCCGCCGGGAAGCGCCGCCTGGACGTCGGGCGCGGCCGGCGCCGACAGGAACACCACCGACCAGGTTCCCTTCACCGGGAACTCGACGAGGCCGACCGTGCGGAACGAGGTTCCGTTGGCGGAGAACAGCGTCTCGAAGATCTGCCGCAGGCCCTTGTAGAGCCCCGAGATCACGGGCGTGCGCGCCAGCAGCACCTCGCCGAACTCGATCACGCTGCGCCCGACGAGGTTCGCCGTGAGGAAGCCGAGCAGGGTCACCGCCACGAAGGCGATGAGCATGCCCAGCCCCGGGATCGAGAACGGCAGGTAATGGTCCGGCAGGTAGCTCGCCGGCACCAGCGGCTTCACGAACCCGTCGATCAGCGTGATGATCCACCACGTGATGTAGGCGGTGATCGCCAGCGGCCCCGCGACGATGATGCCGGTGAGGAAGTACGTCCGCAGCCGTCCGCGCGCGCTCACGCGGGGGCGGGGGCCCGCGGGGTCTGGCTCGGGCGTCGGCAGCGTGGTCGGCGGTCTCACGGAAACCAGGGCAGCCCCCGAAGGCAAGGTCGCGAAGGCACGATGCCGGGCACGGCTCCGGTGCCCTCAGACCTACTCCCTCCGCCGGCCCGTCTCAAGGCCGCGGTTCGGCGACGAGACCGGGGCCGCGCGGCGCCGACCGTCGCGCGGCCCCGGCACGCCGGCGCAGGACGTAGAGCACGAGGCCGGTGATCGCGAGCAGCGGCATCATGAGCGCGGCGAGGCAGAAGACCAGGGCGAAGACCCCACCGAAGAAGCGCCCGCGATGGACCTCGAGCATGGACTCGGCGATCTGCCGGCCGAGCGCCTCGTCGGAGAAGCGCACGCGCGAGAGGCGGGCGCCGGTCGCGGCGTCGAAGGTCGATTCGTTGCGCGCCTTCGGGGCGTCGGACGCCGCGGCGATCCAGCGGATGCGGATCCGCGTCGCGTCGCGCCCCGGCAGCGTCACGGTCGCGAGCGCCGCCGACGCGCCCTCCTCCGCCCGGAACGCGGCCCAGGCCCTGTCCAGGGCGAGCGGGTTCTCGGTGCTCCCGACCGGGCTCGCCTCGCCTTGCCTCTCTCCCGCCTTGCGCCCGGCCGCGCGGTCCGCGCGCGCCTCGGGCGCCTTGCCCGTGAGGAGCCGGGTCGCGGCCGACCTGTACGGCTCGTAGGACCACCACAGCCCCGTCAGCGCGATCACGGCGTAGACCGGCAGCAGCCAGGTGCCGGCGACGGCGTGGAGCGACCAGTAGCGCGGGCGCCCCGGCCGGCGCAGACTCGGCCTCAGCCAGATCCGCCAAGCGTGGACCTTGGGCCAGCGCAGGTACAGGCCGGTGGCGAGGAACGCGAGCAGCGCCACCGCCGCCGCCCCGGTGATCGTCCGACCCCAGCCCCTGCCCTCCCCGGGCAGGAGCAGCCACCGGTGCAGGCCGCGGATCGTCGCGAAGGTCGCCTCGCCGCGGATCTCGCCGCGCAGCGTGCCGTCGTAGGGATCGAGGTAGACCGAGGGCGGCCGCGCGCCGGACGTGTCGTCGGCGAAGCGCACGCGGGGGACGATCGCCGGGTCGCCGGCGATCGTCAGCGTGCTCACCCTGAGGCCCGGGCGCTGCGCGCCGAGTCGCGCGACCAGCGCCTCCGGGCCGAGATGCGGCCGGTCCAGGACCGCGATCCGCGCACGGTCGGCATTGGCGAGATCGACGATGGCCTCCTCGTAGCTCATCATCGCGCCGGTGACGCCGACCACGGCGAGGACGAGACCGGCGGTGAGGCCGAGCGCCCAGTGCAGGCGGAACAGGACGGTGCGGAGGGGGACGGGCATCGCGGGCGGTACGTCATGAGAACGACGTGAAGTCAAGTTTTCCGGCGGAACCCCGATATTTTCGACGCCGAATTACTACAATTCAGGGTAGTGTCCCCTCGCGTTGCTTGCCCGGCCACGGTCGAACGCCCCGAAACCCTTCGCCCGACACGGACGGACCGGAGGGCCGGGGCCGGTTCTTCGACCCGGCGCCGCCCGACGATCGCCCGGTCGCAGGCCGTCGAGTCGATTGCGCCCTCCGGCGGCCCCGCGTATACAAGGTCATTCCCCTTTTGAATGCGTGAGACGGGACTTTCGGATCGAGCGGTCCGGAGCCTGCGGACCGATGCCCGGCCCCGTCCGTCCACGCGTCGGTTTTGGAGCCCGTGCGAAACATGACCCAGGGTCCGCTGATGCCCAAGGCGACCGCCGTCTGGCTGGTCGAGAACACCTCGCTCGCCTTCGAGCAGATCGCCGATTTCTGCAAGCTGCACCCGCTGGAGGTGAAGGGCATCGCCGACGGCGAGGTCGCCGCCGGGATCAAGGGCTTCGATCCGATCACCGCGGGCCAGCTCACCCGCGACGAGATCGAGAAGGCGCAGAAGTCGCCGGCCTACAAGCTCAAGGTCGCGGTCTCGAAGGTGAAGCTGCCCGAGGTCAAGCGCACCACCAAGGGGCCGCGCTACACCCCGCTGTCGCGCCGTCAGGACCGCCCGAACGCGATCCTCTGGCTGCTGCGCAACCACCCCGAGCTGAAGGACGCGCAGGTGATCCGGCTCGTGGGCACCACCAAGTCGACGATCCAGCAGATCCGCGAGCGCTCGCACTGGAATTCCGGCTCGCTGCAGCCGATGGACCCGGTGACGCTCGGCCTGTGCACCCAGATCGACCTCGACTTCGAGGTCCAGCGCGCCGCCAAGGACCGGCCGGCCGCGCTCGCCGCCGATTCGGGAGCCTCGCTCCTGCCGACCGAGGTCTCCACCCGCGACGAGGCGCCCGAGGCCGACGAGCACCGCCACGGCGGCCGCGAGGAGCGGATCAACGCCGATTCGGTCTTCGCCAAGCTCAAGGGCGTCCGCCCGGCGGACGACGACGAAGACTAGATCGTACCCGGGGGTCTCAAGTCTCCGGACCGAAGGCGTGGGCCTGCTTCGAAGGAAGCGGGCCCATTTTCGTGCCGACATCCGTTTCTGTTGAACTTCAGGGCCCGTTGCTGTAGAGAGCCGGCGTCCTTCCGGGCCGACCGCACGCGCGTGTTCTCGTGTTGCGCCGCGCCGCCCCGGGACGACCGCCCTCGGACACCGTACGAACGCGTCGGCAAGCCGATCCCATTTTCGGATCGGTCGCTCCCCCATCCGGAGCGGCAGCGGCAACGGGGGCGTTCGCAACACGAGCCGCCGACGTGAGGGCATCCCTCGAGGGAGCCCGTTCAGGAGACAGAATGACTGCTGGTACCGCTCTGCAGCGCGACGCCTACCGCGACGACTTCGCGGCGCTGCTCGAGGAATCGTTCCTCCAACACGAGATCACCGAAGGCTCCGTCGTCAAGGGTCGCGTCGTCGCGATCGAGAAGGACGTCGCGGTCATCGACATCGGCGCCAAGACCGAGGGTCGCGTCGCCCTCAAGGAATTCAACGGCCCCGGCCGCGAGGGCGAGCTCGCCGTCGGCGACGAGGTCGAGGTCTACGTCGACCGCATCGAGAACGCGCTCGGCGAGGCCGTCATCTCGCGCGACAAGGCGCGCCGCGAGGAGTCGTGGGTCAAGCTCGAGAAGGCCTTCGAGGCCAACGAGCGCGTCTCCGGCACGATCTTCAACCAGGTCAAGGGCGGCTACACCGTCGACCTCGACGGCGCCGTGGCGTTCCTGCCGCGCTCCCAGGTCGACATCCGCCCGGTGCGCGACGTGACCCCGCTGCTCGGCACCCCGCAGCCGTTCCAGATCCTCAAGATGGATCGCCGCCGCGGCAACATCGTCGTCTCGCGCCGCACCGTCCTCGAGGAGAGCCGCGCCGAGCAGCGCTCCGAGCTGGTGGCCAACCTCGAGGAGGGTCAGGTCATCGACGGCGTCGTCAAGAACATCACCGAGTACGGTGCGTTCGTGGATCTGGGCGGCATCGACGGCCTGCTCCACGTCACCGACATGGCGTGGCGCCGCGTGAACCATCCGTCCGAGGTCGTGACCATCGGCCAGACGGTCAAGGTCAAGATCATCAAGATCAACCACGAGACCCACCGCATCTCGCTCGGCATCAAGCAGCTGCTCGCCGATCCGTGGGAGGGCATCGCCCAGCGCTATCCGGTCGACGCCAAGCTCAAGGGCCGCGTCACCAACATCACCGACTACGGCGCCTTCGTGGAGCTCGAGCCGGGGATCGAGGGTCTGATCCACGTCTCCGAGATGAGCTGGACCAAGAAGAACGTCCACCCCGGGAAGATCGTCTCCACCTCGCAGGAAGTGGAAGTGCAGATCCTCGAGGTCGATCCGGTCAAGCGCCGCATCTCGCTCGGCCTCAAGCAGACCCTGCAGAACCCGTGGGAGGCCTTCAACGAGAAGCATCCCGTCGGGTCCGAGGTCGAGGGCGAGGTCAAGAACAAGACCGAGTTCGGCCTGTTCATCGGCCTGGAAGGCGACGTCGACGGCATGGTCCACCTGTCGGACCTCGACTGGAACCGTCCCGGCGAGCAGGTGATCGAGGAGTTCAAGAAGGGCGACATGGTCAAGGCGCAGGTTCTCGACGTCGACGTCGAGAAGGAGCGCATCTCGCTCGGCATCAAGCAGATCGGCGGCGACCCCTTCGCGGAGGCCGGCGACGTCAAGAAGGGCCAGATCGTCACCTGCGAGGTCGTCGAGGTGAAGGATTCGGGCATCGAGGTGAAGATCGTCGACACCGACATGTCGACCTTCATCCGCCGCGCAGAGCTCGCCCGCGACCGTGGCGACCAGCGCCCCGAGCGCTTCGCCGCCGGCGAGAAGTTCGACGCCCGCGTCATCCAGTTCGACCGTAAGGCGCGCCGCGTCCAGCTGTCGATCAAGGCGCTGGAAGTCGCCGAGGAGAAGGAGGCGATGGCCCAGTTCGGCTCCGCCGATTCGGGTGCCTCGCTCGGCGACATCCTCGGTGCGGCCTTCAAGAAGGCCCGCACCAGCGACGACGTCGAGGAGAAGTAGTCCGGTCCATGCCGGCCGCCCGGTCCATCCGGGCGGCCGTCAGGTCCCGGTCGATCGAAGGCCCGCGCCGGACATCCGTCCGGCGCGGGCCTTTCGTTTGGCGGGGCAAGACGATCCGGCGCCCCATGACAGGCGCGGCGCAACCGCAAGGCGATGCGGTTTTGGCCCCCTGCGCCCCTTGCCGGTCCGTGTCCGGCAGGGCTAGAACACCGCTCGCGGGCAACCGCCCGGCGCCCACGAGCTCAAGCCTGCCAAGGACTTGGTCTGTACCGCTGCCTAAGGTGCGGACCGCGTCGCGGCGCGTGAGCCTCGTGCGCCCTGCCCCGGGCATCGGTCTGCGGGTGGGCTGAGAACCGGCCGGCCCGCGCGGCCGGGACCGTGAGGGAGCAGACCATCGCATGGCAGCCGACGCCGAACTCCTGATCGACCGGCGGCGGCTGCGCCGCAAGCTGTCCCTGTGGCGCGTCGTCGGCATCGGCGGCCTCGTCGTCGCCGTCGGCGCGGTCGGCCTGCGGGTCCGCGCCGGAACGGAGGACGGGCTGTTCGGTGCGGTGAAGCCGCAGATCGCCCGCATCTCGATCTCGGGCTTCATCTCCGGCAGCGAGGCCACCGCCAAGCTGATGAAGCGGGTCGGCGAATCCGCCGCCGTCGAGGGCGTGGTGGTCTCGATCAACTCGCCCGGCGGCACCACCACCGGCTCCGAGGAGCTGTTCCGCAACCTGCGGGCGCTGGCCGAGAAGAAGCCGATCGTCGCCTTCGTCGACGGCACCGCGGCCTCGGGCGCCTACATCACCGCGATCGCCGCCGACCACATCGTCGCGCGCGAGACCTCGCTCGTCGGCTCGATCGGCGTGCTGTTCCAGTATCCGGACGTGTCGGGGCTGCTCGACAAGGTCGGCGTGAAGGTCGAATCGGTGAAGTCCTCGCCGCTCAAGGCCGAGCCGTCGGGCTTCACCCCGACCTCGCCGGAGGCGCGTGCCGCCCTCGCGGCGGTGGTCGGCGACACCTACGCCTGGTTCAAGGACCTCGTGGCCGAGCGGCGCGGGATGGACGGCGCCCAGGTCGCCACGGTCTCCGACGGCCGGGTGTTCAGCGGCCGCCAGAGCGTGCCGCTGAAGCTCGTGGACGAGCTCGGCAGCGAGCGGCAGGCGATCGCCTGGCTCGAGAGCGCGCGCAAAGTGCCCAAGAACCTGCCGGTGACCGACTGGAAGCCGGCTTCCGGCCAGGGCTTCGGCCTGTTCTCGACGCTCGGCCTCGGTGCCGACCTCCTCGGGCTCGACGGCCTGTCCGCCCGGTTGGCCGAGGCCGGGGCCGAGGCGGGGGCCGTCACCCGGGGCGGCATGCTCGTGCTGTGGCGCCCGAGCCCGTCCGCCGCGCCCTGATCGGTGCGATCCATCAGGATTCGCGCCCCGGAACTTCGAGAAGACCAGACGCCATGATCAAGTCGGAGCTCGTCCTCAAGATCGCCGAGCAGAACCCGCACCTCTACCAGCGGGACGTCGAGACGCTGGTCAACGCGATCCTCGACACGATCGCCGACGCGCTGGCACGGGGCGACCGGGTCGAGTTGCGCGGCTTCGGCGCGTTCTCGGTGAAGCGCCGGGATGCGCGCCGCGGGCGCAACCCGCGCACGGGTGCGGCCGTTGCCGTGTCGGAAAAGGCCATCCCCGTGTTCAAGACCGGCAAGGAGATGCGCCTGCGCCTCAACGCGGCCGGGATCGGCGAGAGCCAGTCCGCGGCCGAGTAGGGCGCCGCGGGATGCCGGGCGGCCGCGTCGCCGCCGGTGCGGCGGATCGCGGATGGCCCCTCGGGCCATCCGCAGCACGGTTAAGAACGGTTCGGAGAGATCGATGGTCCGCTTCCTCAAGAGTCTGGTGCTGCTGCCCATCGCGGTCCTGGTGATCCTGCTCGCGGTCGCCAACCGCGATCCCGTCCGCCTCTCGCTCGATCCGTTCTCGCCCGATCCGGTGTTCAGCGTGACGCTGCCCCTCTACGCGATCCTGTTCGGCGCCGTGGCGCTCGGCATCGTCGTCGGCGGCATCTTCGCCTGGCTCGGGCAGGGCAAGGCGCGCCGCCAGGTCCGCCACCGCGGCCGCGAGATCCGCCGGCTCGAAGGCGAGACCGAGCGGCTGAAGGCCTACGCCCCGCCGGAGCCCGGCACCGCCCTGACGCTGCCTGGGCGGACCGCGTTGCCGGCCCCGCGCTGACGCGCGATTCCGGTTCTCGGGCCATGTCGATTTCTCGGGCGATGTCGATTTGCGTCAAGATCTGCGGCCTGAGCACGCCCGAGACGCTGGCCGCCGCGCTGGAATCCGGGGCCGACTGGATCGGCCTCGTGCGGTTCGAAAAGAGCCCGCGCCATGTCGGCCTCGACACGGCCCGCGCCCTGTCCGAGCAGGCCCGCGGCAGGGCCGAGCGCGTCGTGCTGCTGGTCGATCCGGACGATGCCGCGCTCGCCGCCGCGATGGAGGCGATCGATCCCGACCTGATCCAGCTGCACGGCTCCGAGACCCCGGAGCGCGTCGGCGAAATCCGCCGCCTCGCCGGCCGCCCGGTGATGAAGGCCATCGGCGTCGCGACCCGCGCCGACCTCGATCGGATCGCGGCCTACGCCGTCGCCGACCGCCTGCTCCTCGACGCCAAGCCGCCGCCCGGAGCCGCGCTGCCCGGCGGCAACGGCCGCGCCTTCGATTGGGATCTGCTCGCCGGGGCGGACCTTCCCGCCGGCTGGATGCTGTCGGGCGGCCTCGACGCGGTCAGCGTCGCCGCGGCGCTCGCCCGCACCGGCGCCACCGCGGTCGACGTCTCCTCGGGCGTCGAGGCGGGCCCGGGCGTGAAGGATCCCGACCGCATCGCCGCCTTCGTCAGGGCGGCCCGCGCGGGGGGCTGAGCCGGGATCAGCCCGCTCGCAGATCGGCGAGGGATCGCCGCTGCCGCCCGTCTTCGAAAAAGTTGCCGGGGGCGAGCCAGGCCCCGAACGCCGCCCTCACCCGGGGCCACTCGGCGTCGGTGACCGAGAACCAGGCGGTGTCGCGCGAGCGGCCCTTCACCACGACGGCGTTGCGGAAGACGCCCTCGAAGGTGAAGCCGTAGCGCAGGGCCGCCGCGCGCGAGGGCGCGTTGAGGGCGTCGCACTTCCACTCGTAGCGGCGGTATCCGAGCTCGTCGAAGGCGCGGGCCATCATCAGGGCCATGGCCTCGGTCGCGGTGGGCCGCCGCGCCAGCAGGGCCGAGAAGTGCAGGTGCCCGACCTCGATGACGCCGTTGGCCGGATCGATGCGCAGGTACGACGCGATCCCGACCGCCCGGCCGGTGCCGGCATCGACGACCGCGTGGAACAGCGGGTCGGCGCCGGCCGCCATCGCCGCCAGCTCGGCCCGGTAGGCGCTCTCCGTCTCTGGCAGGGTGTTGCCGAGATAGGTCCAGCCCCGCCGGTCCGGCGCCGCGGAGAAGGCCGAGAACAGGTCGGCGCCATGGCGCTCCGCATCGAGCGGCTCGACCCGGCAGGTGCGTCCCTGCATCGCCTCCCGCGGCGGCAGCGGGCGCGGGCGCCAGTCGGGCAGGGCCGGCCCGATCGGCTGGCCGAAGCTGTTCTCGCGCGCGCTCATCGTCCGCTCCGTTCCTGCACCAGGTCGGCCATGTGTGCTGACATGTCCGCCGCCATATCCTCCCGGCCGCCCGCCGCGCGAAAACCCGCGACCACGCCGGCGCGGTCGGCCTCCGGCCGGTTCTGGCTGAGCTTCCACTTGCCGGCGATGCGCGCGACCGGGATCTCGATCCCGACGATGCCCTTCACCTGCGCGTCGGTGAAGGGTTTGGGCGCGTCGTCCACCGACCAGGGCTCGGGCCGCGACGCCTCGCGCTGGTCGGTGAGTTCGGTGATCTGGCGGCGGAGCCAGTCGGGGTCGTCGACCACAAGCGGCCGACCCCAGGCGTGGACGGTGGCGTAGTTCCAGGTCGGCACCACCTTCCCGGTCTCGCGCTTGGTCGCGTACCAGGACGGGGTGACGTAGCCCTGGGGACCCTGGAACACCACGAGGCATTCCGCGACCTGCGCCAGCTCGCGCCATTGCGGGTTGGCCCGCGCCAGGTGCGCGCGCAGCGTCCCCCGTTCGGACGCCGCGCCGTCGATCAGGAACGGGATCGGGTTCGCCATCAGGCCCCCCGGACCGGCGGTGACCAGGAGCCCGAGGGGATGGGCGCGGATCAGGGCATGCTGCGCCCCGAGGTCGTCCTCTCGGAAATGCGGTGGCTGGTACATCGCGGCGCTCCGGACCGGTGGAGGCCCGTGCTTGACCGATCTCCGGTCCAGGCAAAAGATCCGGTTTCACGCAAGCGACTGGACCACTTCGTGCGCAAGGACCCGGAGAGGGAAACGGCGGGGACGAGCCCTCCCGGGGACGCGAGCGCCCTCCCCCTCGTGCTCGATCTCGCGCCCGGCGGGGCGCTGCCGCTGCAGGCGCGCATCGGCGACGCGCTTCGCCGGGCGATCCTGGAACGCCGGATCGCCCGCGGCGCCCGCCTCCCCGGCTCGCGGGCGCTGGCCGAGGATCTCGGATGCGCCCGCGGCACCGTGCTGGCCGCGCTGGAGCAGCTGGTCGCCGAAGGCTACCTGACGGCGCGCGGGGGCTCCGGCACCCGCGTGGCCGCCATCCTCCCCGACGACACCCTCGCCGTCGCGAGCCCGCCCGAGGCCGCCGGGTCCTTCCCGGCACCGCCCGTGCTGTCGCGGCGCGGGACGGCCCTGATGGCGTCGTCGGCGCGGGCGTGGTTCTCCGCGCCGGTCGCGCCGGATGCCTTCGCCCTCGGGCGGCCGGCCGCCGACGCGTTCCCGTTCGCGACCTTCGGGCGCCTGCTCCAGACCGAGTGGCGCGACGGCGCCCCGCCGCCCCAACCCCTCGGCGACCCGCGCCTGCGCGCCGCCACCGCGGCCTACCTCGCCGCCACCCGCGGCGTCGCCTGCACGGCCGACGAGGTGATCGTGACGGCGGGCATCCGCCAGAGCCTGCGGCTACTCGCCCAGCTGCTGCTCGATCCGGGCGAGACGGCTCTGGTCGAGGATCCGGGGTTTCCTGGCATCGCGTCGGCGCTGGCGGAGGCCGGCCTGCGCCCCGCCCCCGTCCCGGTCGGGCCGGGCGGCCTCGCGATCGACCGGGCCGGCGCCGCCATGGGCGCGCGCCTCGCCGTGGTGACCCCGGCGCATCACTATCCGCTGGGCCACGCCATGAGCCTCGAGAACCGGCTGGCGCTGCTCGCCTGGGCCGAGGCCACAAGCGCCTGGATCGTCGAGGACGATTACGGCGGCACGTACCGCTATGCCGGCCGGCCGCTGCCGCCGCTGCGCGCCCTCGACCGGACCGGACGGGTGATCTACGCCGGCAGCTTCTCCAAGGTGCTGCTGCCGGCGCTGCAGCTGAGCTACCTCGTGCTGCCGCAAGGGCTCGCCGGCCCGGTCCAGCGGGCGCTCGCGGAGACCGGGCCGGCGCCCTCCGGCCTCGGCCAGGGCGCGCTCGCCCGCTTCATCGACGAGGGCCATCTCGGACGCCACCTGCGCCGCACGCGGAAGCTCCATGCCGGGCGGCAGGCCGCCCTGCTCGACGCCGCCCGCGACCACGCCGCGGGCCTGCTCGCGGTCGCGCCGCTGGAGGGCGGGATGCACCTGGTCGCTCGCCCCGGTCCGGACTGGCCGCCCCGGCTCGGCGACGCCGCGGCCGTCGCCGCCCTGGCGCAGGCCGGCATCGCGGCCGTGGCGCTCTCGGCCTACCATGCCGACCCGATGACGGCCGAGCCGGGCCTGCTGCTCGGCTACGCCGCCGTGCCCGAGCGCGCCATCGCGCCGGCGGTGACGCGCCTGGCGACGACCCTGTGGGCCGCCGGCGGGGGATGAGGCGACGTGGCCCGCGCCTTGCCATCCGCACCGCGCGCCTGTGCTATCATC
Source organism: Methylobacterium sp. E-041 (assembly GCF_022829665.1). NCBI lineage: Bacteria > Pseudomonadati > Pseudomonadota > Alphaproteobacteria > Hyphomicrobiales > Methylobacteriaceae > Methylobacterium > Methylobacterium sp. E-041. The sequence continues at coordinate 55,854 of NZ_JAKSYQ010000053.1, forward strand.
CCGAATCCGGCTTTAGAGGGTTCGACAACCGACCGATGCGGCACCAACGAGCCGACCGGATTGTCCCTCATGGTTTTCGGAGTTACATAAACCCGTGACGGCGGTCTGGGACGAGGCGAAGCGGCAGGCGAACCTGCTCAAGCATGGGCTCGACTTCGCCGAGTTCGAGACCGCTTTCGATGGCGAGGATGCCGTCTACCTGCCCGCGCAGCCGAGCCGCACCGGCCGCATCCGCTACAAGATCATCGGTCGATGGCGGGACCGGTTGGTCGTCGTCGTGATCGTCTCGCCATTGGGGGCGGAAGCCATCGCCCTGGTGAGTTTGCGCTACGCCAATCCGAAGGAAAGGGCCGTCCATGATCGTCTCGGATCGCAAGACAGACGCGCCCGCATTTTCCCAGGCGGATTGGGATGAGGTCTCCGACAACCCCGACCTGACGGACGTGGAACTCGCCGCGTTGAGACCGGCTCGCGAGCTGCCTCCGGATATCTACGCCGCGCTTCCGAGAAACCGCGGCGGACGCCCGCGGGCCGCGTCGCCCAAGGTGCAACTCACGCTTCGGATCGATCGCCGTGTGCTCGATGCCTACAAGGCGACCGGTCCCGGTTGGCAGACCCGCATGCATGACGTGCTGGCCCGCATCGTGGATGATCCAGGCGCAGGTCCGCATGCGGAAGCCGATACGGCGCGTGAGGCGGGGATTTATCGGCGGACGGGATCGGACCGAGGGGGCGCCGTCGCAGCCGGTCAGCCGTTTCCGCCTTCGCAGGACGCCGAGTCTGGTCCCTCCGGCCGGAAGAAGGCCTGATCGGGCCGATCGTCCGCGTTTCCCCCTCAGGCCGCCGCCTCGGCCCGCCCCGGCTGCGGCCCGGCGCGGTAGGCGGCCGACGCCTCCTCCGTGCGCCAGCAGGCGGCGAGGTGCCCGTCGCCGACGCTGAGCGAGGGCGGCGTCTCGCGGCACTTGTCGATCGCGAGGAAGCAGCGCGGGGCGAACGGGCATCCGGCCGGGCGGTTGGCGAGGTCCGGCGGGCTCCCCGGGATCGTCTGGAGCCGCGCGCCTTTGGCCAGCGCCCCCTCCGCGCGGCTGCGCAGCAGGCCGATCGTGTAGGGGTGGTGCGGATCGAGCACGACCTGGTGCGCGGTGCCGGTCTCGACGATGCGGCCGGCATACATCACCGAGATCCGGTCGGCGACCTCGACGGCGGCGCCGAGGTCGTGCGTCACCAGGATGATCGACAGGCCGAGATCGCGCTGCAGCTCGCGCAGCAGCAGCAGGATCTGGATCTGCACCGTGGCGTCGAGCGCCGTGGTCGGCTCGTCGGCGAGCAGCACCTGCGGCCGGCAGGCGAGCGCCAGCGCGATCATCGCGCGCTGGCGCATCCCGCCGGACATCTCGTGCGGGTAGGCGTCGAGGCGCCGCTCCGGACTCGGGATGCGGACGCGCTCGAACAGCGCGAGCGCCCGCTGCCGGGCTCCCGCCGCATCGATCTTTTCGTGGCGGCGGATCGCTTCCGTGATCTGGCGGCCGACGGTGTAGACCGGGTCGAAGGCGAGCAGCGGCTCCTGGAAGATCATCGAGGCGACGTGCCCGCGGAAATCCGCCAGCTCGCGCTTCGACAGCGCGAGCACGTCGCGGCCCGCCACCGAGATCCCGCCCCGCGTGCGGCTGCGCCCTTCCGGGAAGAGGCGCAGGATCGCGCGCAGCGTCACGCTCTTGCCCGAGCCCGACTCGCCGATCAGCGCCATGGCCTGGCCGCGCTCGAGCCGCAGGTCGACCCCGTCGACCACCTCGACCTTGCCGAAGCCGACCTTGAGGTCGGTGAGCTCGACCGCGGGGGCCGACGCGTTCATGTCCGCGCTCATCTTCGCGCTCATGCCGCCACCTGCTCGGCAGCGGGAGCAAGGGAATGGCCCGAGCCCGGCTGGCGCGCGAGGCAGGCGGCCTGATGCAGCGGCGCGATCGGGGCGAGCGGCGGCGTCACGCCGGAGCAGACCGGCTCGGCGAGCCGGCAGCGCGGATGGAAGCGGCAGCCGTCCGGCGGGTCGATCGGGTTCGGCGGATCGCCGGTGAGCAGGGCGGCCTCGGTGCGGTTGTCGGGATCGAGCGACGGCATCGAGGCGAGCAGCGCCTGGGTGTAGGGGTGGGCGGGCTCGGCCAGCACCGTGTCCGAGGGGCCGAGCTCGGCGACGCGGCCGAGATACATCACCATCACCCGGTCGCAGATGAAGCGCACCACGTTGAGGTCGTGGCTGATGAACAGGTAGGTCAGCCCGAACTCCGCCTTGAGGTCGAGGAGCAGGTTGAGCACCTGCGCCTCCACCGACTTGTCGAGGGCCGAGACCGCCTCGTCGAGGAGGATCAGCCGCGGCTCCAGCGCGAGGGCGCGGGCGATGTTGACCCGCTGGCGCTGGCCGCCGGACAGCTCGTGCGGGTAGCGGCCGGCGAAGCGCTTCGGCTCCAGGCCGACGCGGGCCAGCAATCCGCGGGCACGCTCGATCGCCTCGCGGCTGCCGACCCCGTTGACCGTCGGCCCGAAGGCGATCGAGGCCTCCACCGTCATCCGCGGGTTGAGCGAGGCGTAGCTGTCCTGGAACACCATCTGCACCTGGCGGCGATAGGTCCGCCACGGCATCGCGCGGCTGCCCACCGCCTCGCCGTCGAACAGCATCTCGCCCTGGTCGCGCTCGATCAGGCCCATCAGGAGCTTGGCCGTCGTCGACTTGCCGCAGCCGGATTCGCCGACGATCCCGAGGGTCTCGCCCTTGAGCGCCGAGAAGTCGACGCCGTCGACGGCGCGCACGACCGACTTCTTGCCGCCGACGCCCTTGCGCACCGGGAAGTGCTTGACGAGGCCGGAGACCGACAGGAGCGGCTGGGCCGGGCCGCCGCGGTCGCGTAGCGAAGCGGTCGCGAGGTCGGCGGGCTGGACGATGACGCTCATGAGTGTTGCCCTGGGCGCTGATGCCGCGACGGCGATCCGCCGCGTGGGCGGCGACGCGCGGGCGCGCTCGCCGACGTCGGGCGGATGAGAGGGGGGCGGTGCCGAGCCGTGGGGATCACTGGCGGATCTCCATGGCGCTGCGCAGGCCGTCCGAGAACAGGTTGAACGAGATCGAGACGATGAAGATCGCCAGCCCCGGCAGCGCCGCCACCGTCGGGTTGACGTAGATCGCGGTGCGCAGCGTGTTGAGCATCAGGCCCCATTCGGGCTCCGGCGGGCGCACGCCGAGGCCGAGGAAGGACAGGCCCGAGGCCAGGATCATCGAGACCGAGATCAGGCCGGTGGAGTAGACGAAGATCGGCCCGACCACGTTGCCCAGCACCTGCACCCGCATGATCGTCAGCGCCGAGGCGCCCGAGAGGCGGGCCGCGTCGATGTAGTCGCGCGCGCGGATGCCGGTGGTGACGCTCTCGGAGATCCGCGCGATCTGGGGCACGAACACGCAGGTGAGCGAGACGATGGCGTTGAAGATGCCGGCGCCGAGCGCGCCCGAGAGCGCGATGGCGAGCAGCACCGAGGGGAAGGCGAAGAACACGTCGATGGTGCGCATCAGGATCGTGTTGGTCCAGCCGCCGACGTAGCCGGCGACGATGCCGATCGACGACCCGATCACGAAGGCGATCAGCACCGGCGTCACGCCCATGAACAGCGACAGCCGGGCGCCGACCATCAGGCGGCTCAGCATGTCGCGGCCGAGCTCGTCCGAGCCGAGCCAGTAGGTCGCGTCGCCGACCGGCTTCAGGCGGCGCAGCATCGAGCCGCGATACGGGTCCATCGGCGTGATCCACGGCGACAGGATCGCGACGACGACGATGGCGAGGATCACCAATCCGGCGGCGATCGCCACGGGGTCGCGCACGAGGCGGCGGCCGACATGGCCCCAGTAGCCGCGCGAGGCGACGAAGGCGTCGGGCTCGACCTCGGACGCCGCGGGGGCGATGCCGCCGTCGAGGGCCATGGTGGCGGCGGTGACGGGTGCGGTCATGACGTCATGCTTTCCTCGGGCTCAGGCCCGCTCGATGCGCGGATCGAGTGCGGTCTGCATCACGTCCACGAGGAGGTTGAGGGCGACGAAGAACATTGCCAGCACCAGGATCGAGCCCTGGAGCAGGGGCAGGTCGCGCTGGAAGATCGCGGCGTTCAGGAGGAAGCCGGTGCCGGGCCAGGCGAACACCGTCTCGATCAGGATCGAGCCGCCGAGCAGGTAGCCGAGCTGCAGGCCCATGATCGCGAGCGCCGTCGGCGCGGCGTTGCGGACCACGTGCTTGAACACGCCGACCTCGTCGAGGCCCTTGGCGCGCAAGGCCTCGACGAAGTCCTGGGCGAGGATGTCGGCCACCAGCGCCCGCACGGTGCGGGCGATAATGCCCATCGGGATCACCGACATCGTGACGGCGGGCAGGATGATGAAGCGCAGATGCTCGAGATCGGGCCGCCAGTTGCCGGAGCCGTCGGGCCCGGCGCCGGTCGGCGGCAGCCAGCCGAGGTTGGCCGAGAACACGATCACCATCACCATGCCGAGCCAGTAATGCGGCACCGAGACGCCGAAGACCGAGATCGCGGAGGCGACCCGGTCGAGGATCGAGTTGCGGTAATAGCCGGCGACGAACCCGAACAGGGTGCCGAAGGTGAAGCCGATCAGCGTCGCGACCGAGGCGAGGATCAGGCTGTTGACCACCGCGCGGGAGACCTCGCCGAGCACCGGCCGGCCGGTGGCGATCGAGACGCCGAGGTCGCCGTGCAGCACGTGCCAGAGCCAGATCGCGTACTGCACCGGCAGCGGCTTGTCGAAGCCGTAGGCGGCGCGCATCTCGTCGATGGTCGCCTGCGTCGCGTCCGCCGGCAGGATCGCGCTCAGGGGATCGCCCGGCGCGAGGTGGACCAGCAGGAAGCAGACCAGGCTGACCCCGAACGCCACGGGCGTCACGGCGACGAGGCGCTTGAGGATGTAGAGCAGCATCGGATCCGGGTGTCCTTGTTCCGATGACCGGGGGGCGGGCGTGGGCCGGCCCCTCCCCCGCGACGGGGGGAGGGATCGCGTCAGCGCCCCGCGGTCGCGATGGTGATGTTCGAGAAGTCCTGGAACCAGTTCTGCGCCTGGACGAAGCCCTTCACCTTCGGGCTCATCGCCCGCGGGTTCACGTCGTGCGTGATCATGATGAACAGCGCGTCGTCGACGAACTTCTCATGGACCTTCTCCAGCACCGCCGTCTGCTCGGCCTTGTCGAAGGTGTTGCGGACCTGGTCGAACAGCTTGTCCATCGCCGGGTCGGAATAGTAGCCCCAGTTGGTGCCGTTCGGCGGCGCGAAGTTGCTCTGGAGATGCCGGATGAAGCCGGTGAACGGGTCCTGGATGAAGTACGAGTAGTTGATGCCCGTCACGCCGCGCGAGATGTCGGCCTTGGCGCCGGCGCGCCAGATGTTGATCAGCGTGTTCCACTCGACCACCTCGTAGTCGACCTGGATGCCGACCTCGGCGAGGTTCTGCTGCACGAACTCGTTCATCGGCAGCGGCTGCATCTGTCCGGAGCCGGAGGCCGAGATCGCGATCTTGGTCTTCAGGGGCTTGTTCGGCCCGTAGCCGGCTTCCGCGAGCAGCTTCTTGGCCGCGGCCGGATCGTAGGTCACCTTGAAGGTCGGGTGGCCGAACCACTGGTGGCCGGGCGGGAAGAAGCCGGTGGCCGGCACCGCGAGCCCGCCGAGCAGCTCCTTCAGGCCCTCGCGGTCGATGGCGAGGTTGGCGGCCTTGCGCACGCGCACGTCGTTCCAGGGCGAGCCCTCGACCCGCGACAGGTGCCAGGTCCAGTTGTGGGGATAGGTGTTGGTGACGATGGTGAAGCCGGCGCCCTTCAGCGAGGCGACGGCGTCGGGCGCGGGCGCCTCGATCCAGTCAACTTGGCCGGAGCGGAGCGCCGCGACGCGGGCGTTGGCCTCGGGCAGCGGCACCAGCACGAGCTTGTCGAGCTTGGGCACGCGGGCCTTGTCCCAGTACGCCTTGAAGGGGACCATCTCGGCGCGCTCGCGCGGCGCGAACAGGGTCAGCTTCCACGGGCCGGTGCCGGACGGGGTCTTGGCGAAGGCGTCCCAGCTCCGCCCGAGCTTCTCCCACTGGGCGGGCGAGGACATCATCACCCAGGCGATCTGGTAGGGCAGCGTCGCGTCCGGCGCCTTGGTGACGATCTCCACGGTCAGCGGGTCGACCACGCGATAGCTCGCCACCGCCGGGATGCGGGTGCGGCCTTGAGCCGACTGGCGCGGATCGTATTGCGGGCTGTCGTTCTTCAGCAGCTTGTCGAGGTTCCACACCACGGCGTCGGCGGTGAAGTCGGAACCGTCGTGGAACGTCACGCCGGGGCGCAGCTTGAACGTCCACTTGGTCTTGTCGGCGGCGTCCACCGCCCAGCTCTCGGCCAGCCCCGGCACGAGGTCGGAGGGCTTGGTCGCCGAGGACAGGTCCCAGTTGATGAGCCCGTCGTAGACCGTGTAGCCCATGAAGCGCATGCCCTCGCCGCCGTTGTCGGCCTGGCCGGTGGTCAGCGGGATGTCGGAGGCGGTCATGCCGATCCGGAGCGTGCCCTGCGCCATCGCGGCGGAGGGCGCCTGGGCCGACAGCGCGAGGGCGCCGGCGAACGCCGCACGGGCGGTGAAGGTCTTCATCGAGCGAAACGGCATGTCGGGCGGGTCTGCTCCGTGAGGCGGGCCCCCGCGACGGGGCGCCCGAGAGGACGCCCCGCTCCATGCAAGCGCGCGGCCAGACCGGCGCTGTGGTGTCATTCTTTATTCAATCGCACCGGAGGCGCGGATCGGCGGGGGGCCTACCCGTCGATCAGGCTCACATGCGCGGCGACCACGCGCCAGCCTTCGGGAAACCGCACCCAGGTCTGGCTCTGGCGCCCGATCCGACCCGGCGCGCTCTCGCGGAAGAACAGGGTCATCGCGGTGGCGAAATCCCGCCCGTAGGTGGTGATCACCGTCTCGGACAGGGTCCGCTCCAGGCCGACGGGCGAGCGCGCCCGGCGGAAGGCGCGGATCGCGTCCATGCCGTAGAGGTTCTCGCCCCCGCCGTAGCGGATGGTGCGGGGATCGTCGCGGAACAAGGCCTCGAGCACCGGCACGTCGTTCTCCGTCAGCGCGGTCTCGTAGGCGCGGAACGCCGCCTCGACCTCGGCCTTCACCGCGAAATCGTCGACCACCATCACGTCAGCTCCGCGATCGGGGCGCGGACGATGCCGAGCCGTTCCAGCACCCGCGCCACGCGCAGCGCCACGTCCTCGCGCCAGGGCGCGGCGATGACCTGCACGCCGAGGGGCAGCCCGCCGTCGAGCCAGACCGGCACCGCCGCCACCGGAAGGCCGATGAACGAGATCGGCTGGGTGAACACGCCGATATTGGCCCGCACCGGCAGGGAGACGCCGTCGAGGGTGAAGTGCGTCTGGCCGCGCGGCGGCGCCCGGCAGGGGGTGGACGGCGCCAGGATCACGTCGACGTCCGCGAACAGGTCGGCCACCGCGCCGCGGTACCAGCGCCGGAAGCGCTGCGCCCGCTCGACGAAGGGCGCCGGCAGCATCGCGCCGGCGATGAGGCGGTCGCGCACCGCCGGATCGAAGTCCTCCGGCCGGGTCCGGAGACGGTCGAGGTGGAGCGCGGCGCCCTCGGCCGCGGTGATCAGGTAGGCCGCCGCCCGGGCGCGGGCGGCTTCCGGGATCTCGACGACCCGCGTCGCGGCGAGCGCCCGCGCCGCCACCTGGACCGCGGCGAACGCCTCCGGGTCGCCGCCGCGGGCGAAGTAGCCGCCGGCCACGGCGATGCGGAGGTCGCCGAGGCCGGAATCCAGCCCCGGCAGGACGGGCTCCGCGGCCCGCGCGGTCGCCGCAGCGTCGTCCGGGTCGGGACCCTGCATCGCGTCGTAGGCGAGGGCCAGGTCGGTCACGCTGCGCGCCATCGGCCCGAGATGGTCGAGGCTGTTCACGAAGGGGAAGCTGCCGGCCCGGGTCAGGCGGCCGTAGGTGGGCTTGAGCCCGAAGCAGCCGCAGAAGGCCGAGGGCACCCGGATCGAGCCGTTGGTGTCGGAGCCGAGCGTCAGCGGCACCAGGCCGGCGGCGATCGCCGCGCCCGAGCCGCCCGACGAGCCACCGGTCATGTGGCCGGCCCCGTGCGGGTTGCGGCTGTCGCCGTCGTGCACGTTCTCGCCGGTGAAGTCGTAGGCGTACTCGCCCATGTTGAGCGCGCCGACGAGGACCGCGCCGGCCGCCTCCAGCCGGCGCACCAGGGCGCCGTCGCGCGCGGCCGGCGCCCGCTCGCGGTTGATCGTCGATCCCGCCCGCGTCGGCAGGCCGGCGCAGTCGATCAGGTTCTTCACCGCGAAGGGCACGCCGGCGAGCGGCCCCGACGCCGCGCCGGCGGCCCGCCGCGCATCCACGGCGTCGGCGGCGACCAGGGCGCGCGCGGCCGTCACGTCGGTGAAGGCGTTGACCGCCGGGTCGACCCGGCCGATCCGCGCCAGCGTCGCCTCGATCACGCTGCGGGCCCGGACGCGCCCCTCCGCGACGCCGGCGGCGATCGAAGCGGCGTCGGCGCGGCTCCAGTCGGTGCTCTGCTCCACCATCGCCTCAGGCCTCGAAGACCGGGGCCGCCTCGGCCTCGTCGGGCAGCGGGAAGCCGCCGACGAGGTCCGCCGCGGCGGCCAGGACCCGGAGGTTGGCGATCACCGGCGCGACCCAGGCGGGATCGAGGCGCAGCCCGAGCAGCGGGGCCGCGGCGGCGGCGAAGGCGTCGAGATCCGGCGGCGGTGCATCGCGGGTCGTCATCGGGCATCCTCATCGAACGATCGGACCTCGAGCGGGCAAGGGCCGCGCCAAGCCGCCCCGCTGGGCCGGACGCCTGAATTGCTCGTCGAATAGGCATAATCCGGTCAATCGCGTCTGCCTACGAGATAGGCAATCGGCGGCTGCCACGTCCATCGTGGACGCAGGGCCGGTCAGCCGGCGCTGAGCGTCACCGGCGCGATCGCGGCGAAGACGCAATCCTCCGGCGTGCCGTCCTCGTGCACGAGCATCGCGAAGGTGCCGGGCGCCAAGACCGTCATCAGGTGCGCGTGCCAGGCGCCGGCGCGGTAGTTGATGCCGGCCTGCCCCGGTACCCGGAAGGCGCGGATCGCGGCCTCGTCGGGCCGCCCGTCGCGGTCGGGCGCCACCACGACGAGGTAGGAATCCACCGCGAGCGGCAGGAAGGCCTGGCTCGACTGCGGATGCCGCTCCAGGCGGGTCAGCGGCATCAGGCCGGCGAACGGCTCGCTGCGGATCAGGGCGAGGTTGGCGGAGACGCCCGCGCGCCGGTTCTCGATCGGGCTCGCATGGTCCTGCCGCGGCCCCGCCGCGGGCGCGGCGAGCAGGTCGGCGAAGGGCCGCAAGGCAACCTCGTCCATCGGTTCGATCGGGATCGTGCGCATCGTCCGTCCTGGCTTCGTGCCCGGCTTCGCGGCACGGGGCCGAGCTTCCGCGGCTCGCCTCGGCGGTCAAGCGGGATTCGGGCCGGCTTGCGTATGGCCGAGGGCGGGTTTGCGGGGCCGAGGGCTGCGGCGGGGTTGACGGCGGAGGCGGCTGCGTCGTTGCGTCCCCGAGCCTTCAGACCGCCCGAGCAGACCCGTTGACCGATCCCCGCCCCTATCCCCGCGACCTCGTCGGCTACGGCCGCAACCCGCCGGCCGCCGACTGGCCGGACGGCGCCCGCATCGCGGTGCAGATCGTGCTGAACTACGAGGAGGGCGCCGAGAACTGCATCCTGCACGGCGACCCCGCATCCGAGGCGTTCCTGTCCGAGATCGTCGGCGCGCAGCCCTGGCCGGGGCAGCGCCACATGAACATGGAATCGCTCTACGAGTACGGCGCGCGCGCCGGGTTCTGGCGGCTGTGGCGGCTGTTCACCGCCCGCGGGATTCCCGTCACCGTGTTCGGCGTGGCGCACGCGCTGATGCGCAACCCGGAGGCCGTCGCGGCGATGCGCGAGGCCGCGTGGGAGATCGCCAGCCACGGCCTCAAGTGGATCGACATGCGCGACGCCTCCCGGGTGGAGGAGGCCGCCGCGATGGACGAGGCGATCCGCATCCATGCGGCGGTGACGGGCTCGGCGCCCGAGGGCTGGTACACCGGTCGCTCCTCGATCCACACGCTGGAGCTCGGCCTGGAGCGCGGCTTCACCTACCTGTCGGATTCCTACGCCGACGACCTGCCCTACTGGCTGACGGGCGCGGGGCGCACCGGCCTCGTGGTGCCCTACACCCTCGACGCCAACGACATGCGCTTCGCGAGCCCCCAGGGCTTCAATTCCGGCGACCAGTTCTTCGCCTACCTGCGCGACAGCTTCGACGTGCTCTACGCCGAGGGCGCGACGGCGCCCAAGATGATGTCGGTCGGCCTGCATTGCCGCCTCGTCGGCCGCCCGGGACGGATGGCGGCGCTGGCCCGCTTCCTCGACCACGTCGCCGCGCACGACCGGGTCTGGCTCGCCCGCCGCGTCGACATCGCCCGGCACTGGATCGCCCGCCACCCGGCGCCGTGACGGCCTGATTCGTGCTCCGCTCCGGGAAAGCCCCTTTCGAGAGACAGCCCATGACGATGACCACCATCGACGGCCGCACCCTCACCGCCGCGGACGTGCTCGCCGTCGCCCGGCCGGACGCGGCGGGCCTCCGCGCCGAGGCGGTGCTCGACGAGGGCGCGCGCAGGAGCCTCGTCGGCGCGCGGGACTACATCGACGCGCATTTCATGACCGACGACGCGCCGCTGATGTACTCGTTCAACACCGGCGTCGGCCTGTTCAAGGACCAGCGCGTGCGCATGGACGAGATGGAGGCCTACCAGCGGCTGACCGTCTACGCCCACGCCACCGGGATGGGCGAGCCGTTCGACGCGGAGGCGGTGCGCGCCACCATGCTGCTGCGCGCCAACGCCTTCGCGTCGAACTTCTCCGGGCCGCGCGTCGCGGTCGTCGACCGCCTGCTCGCCTGCCTGAACGCCGGGATCGTGCCGGTGATCCCGTCGAAGGGCTCGGTCGGGGCGTCGGGCGACCTCGCGCCGCTAGCGCACCTGGCCGGCGCGATCTGCGGGTTCGAGGAGGCCGAGGCGTTCTACGAGGGACGCCGCCTGCCGGCCCGCGCGGCGCTGAAGGCGGCGGGCCTGCCCGAGGCGTTTCCGCTGGAGGCCAAGGACGCCTCGGCGCTGATCAACGGCTCCACCGTGTCGCTCGCCGTCGGCGTGCTGGCGCTGGAGGACATGAAGCGGGTCCTCAAGGCCGCCGAGATCGCCCTCGCCCTGACGCTCGAGGCCCTGCGTGCGGAGAAGGCCGCCTTCGATCCCCGCGTCCACGCCGCCCGCCCGCACAAGGGCCAGGCGGCCTCGGCCCGCAACGTCCTGCGGATGATCGGCGATTCCGAGCGCTGCACGGAGGGCGCCCGCGTCACGGTGTTCCCCGACGAGGCCCGCGCCCCCGGCCAGGCCCCGCCGCCGCGGGTGCAGGACGTGTACTCGCTGCGCTGCGCGCCGCAGGTGCACGGGCCGGTGCGCGAGGCGCTGGCCTACGTCGACGGCATCATGGGCACCGAGATCAACGCGGCCACCGACAACCCGCTGATCTTCGCCGACGGGGCCGACCACTACACCTGCATCTCGGCCGGGCACTTCCACGGCGCCTACGTCGCGCAGGCGATGGACCTGCTCGCCATCACCGCCACCGACCTCGGCTCGATCTCGGAGCGGCGGCTCGCGCGCCTCATCGACCCGACCATGAGCTACGGCCTGCCGCGCAACCTGCTCGCCGGCAAGAAGGGCCTCAACACCGGCTTCGCCACCGTGCAGTGCACGATGTCGGCCCTGGTGATGGAGAACCGGACCCTGTCGATGCCCGGCTCGGTCGACTCGATCCCCGGCAAGTCGAACGCCGAGGACCACGTCTCGAACTCGACCTGGTGCGCGCGCAAGGCCCGCACCGTCGTCGCCAACGTCGAGACCATCGTCGCCGGCGAGATCCTGATGGCGTGCCAGGCGCTCTCGCTGGTCGCCGACGTCGCTCAGGACCATCCCCTCGGCTCCGGCACGCAGGCCGCCCTCGACGCGGTGCGCAAGGTCATCGCCCCGGCGCTGTCGGGCGACCGCTGGTACCAGGCCGAGATGGAGGCCGCGCTCGCGCTGGTGCGCTCGGGGGCGGTGGTCGCGGCGGTGGAGGCCGCGATCGGCCCGCTGGAATAGGCGCGGCGCCCCTTACCGCACCGGCGCCACAATCCGGTGGCTGGATCGTGCGGGCACGAGGGGGGATCCGATGATGCGGCCCGCGCTCCGCTTGTCCTGCCTGACGCTCGCGACGGGCCTCGCCTTCGCGGGCGCCGCGGCCCGGGCCGCGACCACGCCCGAGGCCGACGCCGCCTTCCTTGACGCCGTGACCTGGGGCGTCTCGCCGACCAGCCACGCGGAGCTCCGCGCCAAGGGCCGCGAGCGCTGGCTCCGGGAGCAGCTCCATCCGCCGGCAGGCCCAGCCCTGCCGGAGGCCGCCCAGGCGCAGGTCGACGCGCTGACGCCGAAGGGCACGCTGCTCGAGCGGATCTCCGCCCTCGACGCGCAGGCGCGGGCGGCCAACGCCGAGCCCGACCCGGATGCGAAGAAGGCCGCGCAGCAGGCCTACCAGGGGGCGCTCTCGGCCGCCGCCCGGGACGCCGCCGCGGCCACGATCCTGCGGGCGCTCGACAGCCCGGACCAGGTGCGCGAGCGGCTGACCTGGTTCTGGCTCAACCGCTTCAACGTCCACCAGGGCAAGGCGAACCTGCGCGCGATGGTCGGCGACTACGTCGACGCGGCGATCCGCCCGCACGCGCTCGGCCGCTTCCGCGACCTGCTGGAGGCGACGCTGCGGCACCCGGCGATGCTGCGCTATCTCGACAATGCCGACAACGCCGCCGGCCACCTCAACGAGAACTACGCCCGCGAGCTGATGGAGCTGCACACCCTCGGGGTCGGCTCCGGCTACACGCAGGGCGACGTCGAGGCGCTGGCCCGCATCCTCACCGGCGTCGGCATCGACGCCCGCCCCGAGGACCCGAAGCTGAAGCCGGAGCGCCAGGCCGACCTCGTCCGCGCCGGCCTGTTCGAATTCAACCCGAACCGCCACGATTACGGCGACAAGGTCTTCCTCGGCCACGCGATCCGCGGCCGCGGCTGGCCCGAGATCGTCGAGGCGCTCGACCTGATCGCCCGCGAGCCCGCCACCGCGCGAACCGTGTCGGCCGCGCTCGCGCGCTACTTCCTGGGCGCCCCGCCCTCGGACGCCCTGGTGGCGCGGCTGGCGCAGGTCTTCACCCAAAGCGACGGCGACATCGCGGCCGTGCTCGACGCGCTGTTCCACGCGCCCGACTTCGCGGCCTCCCTCGGGGGCGGGTTCAAGGACCCGGCCCGCTACGTGCTCTCGGCCGTGCGCCTCGCCTACGACGGGCGGACGATCCGCAACGCCGCGCCGATCCAGGGCTGGCTCAACCGCCTCAGCGAGGGCCTGTTCAACCGCTCGACGCCGGACGGCTACCCGCTCGGCGCCGCCGCCTGGAACGGGCCGGGACAGATGACGACGCGCTTCGAGATCGCCCGGCAGATCGGGTCGGGCTCCGCCGGCCTGTTCAAGCCCGCCCCCGACATGGCCGACGAGCCGGCCTTCCCGCTGCTGCAGAACGGGCTCTACTTCTCGACGCTCTCGGCGACCCTGAGCGCCCCGACCCGGGACGCCCTGGCCCGCGCCGTCTCCCCGCAGGACTGGAACACCCTGTTCCTGTCCGCCCCCGAATTCATGCGCTGAAGGCCGCCCATGGACCCGCGCGACCCGCACCGCCGCGCGCTGATCCGAGCCTCCCTCGCGCTCGGCCTGTCCACCGTCGCCGGCCGGGTCTGGGCCGCGCCGAAGGCGGATGCGCGCCTGCTCGTGGTGTTCCTGCGCGGCGCCTACGACGCGGCCAACGTCGTGATCCCGACGGGCAGCGACTTCTACTACCGCGCCCGGCCGACCCTCGCGGTCGCCCGGCCGGATGCGGCCGACCCGGCGGCGGCGCTGGCGCTCGACGCCGACTGGAGCCTCCACCCGAGCTTGCGCGACACGATCCTGCCGCTCTACGCCCGGGGGCAGGCCGCCTTCGTGCCGTTCGCCGGCACCGACGACCTCACGCGCAGCCATTTCGAGACCCAGGACACGATCGAGCTCGGGCAGACGGTCGGCGCCTCCCGCGACTACAATTCGGGCTTCATGGCCCGGCTCGCCGCGGAGCTGACGCGGACGCGCCCGATCGCCTTCACCGAGCAGATCCCGCTGATCTTCCGCGGCACCGAGACGGTGCCCAACATCGCGATCAACGAGGTCGCCAAGCCCGGGATCGACGCGCGCCAGGCTGGGCTGATCACGGCGATGTACCGCGACACCCCGCTGGCCGCTTCGGTGGCCGAGGGGTTCCGCGTGCGCGACGCGGTCTACCAGTCGGTCTCGGAGCATCAGGCCGAGGCCGACCGCGGCGCCGTCTCGCCGAAGGGCTTCGCGCGCTCGGCCCGGCGCATCGGCCGGCTGATGCGCGAGTCGTTCAACCTCGGCTTCGTCGACGTCGGCGGCTGGGACACGCACGTGAACCAGGGCGCCGCCACCGGCTACCTCGCCGACCGGATCGGCGAGCTCGGCCGCGGGCTGGCCGGCTTCGTCGAGGAGGTCGGCCCCGCCTGGAACGACACGGTGGTGGTCGTGCTCTCCGAGTTCGGCCGCACCTTCCGCGAGAACGGCAACCGCGGCACCGATCACGGGCACGGCAGCGTCTACTGGGTGCTGGGCGGTGCCGTGCGCGGCGGCCGCATCGCCGGGCCGCAGGTGCGGGCCGACGAGGCGCACCTGTTCCAGAACCGCGACCATCCCGTGCTCACCGACTACCGCAGCCTGCTCGCCGGGCTGCTGCGACGCCTCTACGGGCTCGATCCGGCGAGCCTCCGGCGGGTCTTCGCGGATGCGGCGCCGGCCGACCTCGGGCTGGTCTGATCGGCCGACCGCTCCCGTGCCGCGAGGAACCCGCGCACCGTCCCGAGCAGCACCCGGGTCCCGGCCTCGATGTCGGGCAGGCTGGCGAACTCGGCCGGGTTGTGGCTGATGCCGCCGCGGCAGCGCACGAACACCATGGCGATCGGCGCGATCGCCGCCACCGCCATGCCGTCGTGGCCGGCCCCGCTCGGCAGCGCCAGGACGGGATGGCCCTCGGCGACGATCGCCGCCTCGACCAGGGCCGTCATCCCCGGGTCGCAGGGGACGGCTTCCGCCTCGTGCAGGAGGGCGATGCCGAAGCCGAGCCGGCGCCGGAGCGCGATGCGCTTGCAGGCGAGGTCGATGTCGGCGAGCGCGGCGTGCCGCTGCGCGTCGTCGGGCGCCCGCAGGTCCAAGCTGAACTTGGCCTGGCCCGGGATGGTGTTGACCGCCCCCGGCAGCGCCTGGATGCGCCCGACCGTGCCGACGAGGTGCTCCTCGCCGCGGCAGCGCGCCTCGATCGCCAGGATGCATTCGGCGGCGCCCGCGAGCGCGTCGCGGCGCTCGGTCATCGCGACGGTGCCGGCGTGCCCCGCCTCCCCCGACAGCGTGATCTCCAGGCGGCTCGCCCCGCTGATCGCGGTGACGAGGCCGACCGGTAGGCCCTCGCGCTCCAGCATCGGCCCCTGCTCGATGTGGAGCTCGACGTAGCCGAGGATCTGATCCGGCGTGCGGGCGGCGGTCGGGACGGCCTTCGGGTCGAGGCCGTATTCGCGCATCGCGGCGGCCAGCGTCGTGCCGGCGGCATCGAGAGTGCGCAGCGCCGCCGGGTCGAGATGGCCGGCGAACGCCCGGCTGCCGGTCAGCGTCGCGGCGAAGCGCACGCCCTCCTCGTCGGCGAAGCCCACCACCTCGATCGCGACCGGCGGCGGTCCTTGGCGCAGCACGGCCTCGACGCAGCTGATGCCGGCGACGACGCCGAGCGGCCCGTCGTAGCAGCCGGCGTTGCGCACGGTGTCGAGGTGCGAGCCGATCACCAGGGCCGGCCCGCCGGGCTCGTGGCCCTCGACGCGGCCGATCAGGTTGCCGACGGCGTCGCGGCGCACCTGCAACCCGGCCTCGCCCATCCAGCCGGCGACCAGGGCCTCGGCCCGCGCCTGCTCGGGGGTGAGGTAGAGGCGGGTGATCGCGCCGGGCTCGGCGCTGATCTGGGCCAGCGCGTCGAGCCGCTGCTGGATGCGGGGGGCGAAGGCGTCCACGGATCAGGCCTTCGGCGCGTTGGCGAGCGTCAGCACCGTCTGCAGCAGCACGTCGGCGCCGGCGGCGCAGTCGGACGGGGTCGCCGATTCCGACTCGTTGTGGCTGACGCCGTCCTTGCACGGCACGAAGATCATCGCGGTCGGGACGCGGGCCGCGAGGTTGCAGGCGTCGTGCCCGGCGCCCGAGACCATGCGGCGGCGGCTCAGGCCCAGCCCCTCGGCGGCGGCATCGACCGCCGCGATCACGCCCGCGTCGAACGGCACCGGCTCCTTGCGCCAGATCCGCGCGAGGTCGATGGCGAGCTTGCGCCGGTCCGCGATCGCGGGAAGGCTCGCGCGCAGCTCCGCCTCGATCGCGTCGAGGACCTCCGGCTTCGGGTCGCGCACGTCGAGGGTGAAGCGCACCAGCCCCGGCACCACGTTGCGGGAGGGCGCGCCGATCACGGCCTCGCCGATGGTGGCGACGGCGGTGGGCGCGTGCGCCAGCGCGATCCGCTCGACCGCGAGCGCGACCTCCGCGAGCCCGAGCAGCGCGTCGCGGCGGCGCGGCATCGGCGTGGTGCCGGCATGCGCCTCGAAGCCGGTGATCGTGCCGTCGAACCAGGCGATGCCCTGCCCGCCCTCGACCACGCCGATGGTCCGGCCCTCGGCTTCCAGGATCGGGCCCTGCTCGATGTGCAGCTCGACGAAGGCGCCGATCTTCCGGTCGCCCACGGTGTCGGTCCCGCGGTAGCCGATCGCGTCGAGCGCCGCGCCGACGCTGATGCCGGCCGCGTCGGTCTTCTCCAGGATCTCGTCGGTGGTGAAATCGCCGGCATAAGCCGCCGACGCCATCATCGCGGGGGCGAAGCGCGAGCCCTCCTCGTTGGTCCAGTTGACCAGCAGAAGCGGCGCCTCGGTCTCGATGCCGGCGTCGTTCAGGGCGCGCATCGCCTCCAGCCCGGCCAGCACCCCGAGGATGCCGTCGAACTTGCCGCCGGTCGGCTGGGTGTCGAGGTGCGAGCCGAAGGCCACCGGCGGGCGCGCCGCGTCGCGCCCGGGCCGCAGGGCGTACTGGGTGCCGAGGGCGTCGACCCGCACCTCGAGCCCCGCCGCCGTGCAGGCGTCCCGGAACCAGTCGCGGACCGCGCCGTCCTCGGGCGACAGGGTGAGGCGGTTCAGGCCGCCGGCCGGCGTCGCACCGAACCGCGCCGTCTCCTGGATCGTCTCCCACAGGCGCGAGCCGTCGATGCGCAGGTTGTGGGTCTTTGCCGTGCCGGCCATCCTGGCCTCCGTCGTGGCGTGTGTGTCTCGTGTCACGATGCCGACGTGACGGCCCGGCGGCCGGCAAGGATCGTGCCCGGCCAGGTTCCGCAGGCCCGCCCAGCCCCCCGCAGGCGCGTCAGGCCCCGCAGGCGCGGCTCACGGCGCCGGGCGGCGCACCGGCGAGGCGCCGAGCAGCGCGTTCCCGTCGACGCCGAGCGCGGCGGCGATCTCGGCCAGCGCCACCGCCTCGATGCCGCTGATCCCGTCCTGGTCGGCGACGTCGGCCGCGATCAGGAAGACGTTCTCGCGCTGCGCCTGCGGCCGGTCGGCGAGCGCGGCGGCGTGGCGCAGGTTCTCGGCCCGGCCCGCCCGCGTCCGGGCGCGGGCGATCCCGTCGTAGAGCTCGGCCTCCAGCATCAGGGTGTCGTAGCCCTTCTCGAGGATCGGGTTGGCCCTGAGGCCGGCCAGCGCCGTCTCGAACTCGGTGCCGGCCACCTCCCCGTCGGCGACGATGACGTTGGCGGCGGCCGAGACCGCCGCCAGCATCAGCGCCTTGTCGCCGGCATAGGCGGTCACCGCCTGGGTCAGGCGGCCGAAGATGTCTTTCAGGATGCTCATGGGAACCGGGTCGTTGAGGGGCGCCGATGCGTCGGGGGAGATAACAGAACCCAGGCGGTCCGTGTTGCGCCGATGCCCCCGCGGCGAACGGACATGCTTGGGAAATACGCGGGCGCGATGATGGCCCGTCGTCCGGCCTCTCGGTCCGGATGCCGGCCGACCGTCGGGCCGGGCGTGCCTACCCCCAACGGGCGCGCCCGGCCCGCATGGTCCGGCCTCATCGGGGCTTCGGCGACGCGGTCTCGTCGGCCAGGGCGTCGACCACCGCTCCGAGGCTCGCGCGGTCCGACGATCCGGCCGCGCGCGCCGCCGCGTACGCGGCGAGCTGCCGGTCGGCCCCCGTGCCGTGCCGGACGATGGTGCGGGCGCGCTCGCAGGCGGCCCGGCAATCGAGGGCGTCGGCATCCTCCGCGAGGCGCGCGAGCAGCCCCTCGACGATCTCGGCCATCGGCACCGCCCGCTCCCGCGTGGCGTCGATCAGCTCGGCCCGCACCCCGTCGCGCTCGGCCCGCCACAGGTTCTCCATCGCGAAGCCGCGCGCCGCCCCGGTGAGGCCGGCATTCACGCCGGGATCGCGGTCGAGCAGGCGCACGAGGCAGCGGAACAGGGCGGCGATGCAGAGCCCGTCCTCGACCTCGGAGCAGCTGTCGGCGATGCGCAGTTCCAGCGTCGGGTACTTCACCGACGCGCGCAGGTGCCACCACAGGAAGCTCGCATCCGCGATCGCGCCCGAGGCGGTCATCACCCGGACGTAGCGGTCGTAGTCGGCGGCGTCCGCGAACAGCTCCGGCAGGCCGGTGCGCGGCAGCTCGGCATAGGCCCTGAGCCGGTAGCCGGCGAGCCCGGTCCGCTGCCCCTCCCAGAACGGCGAGGAGACCGAGAGCGCGAGCAGGATCGGCAGGAACGGCATCAGCCGGTTCTGCAGGTCGAGGCGCGCGTCGGGACGCGGCACCTCGACGTGGACGTGGAGCCCGCAGACCACCGAACGCCGCCCGACGATCTGCAGGTCGTCGATGATCCCGCGGTAGCGCTCGGCCGGCGTCGTCGATTGCCGCCGCCACGTCGCGGCCGGGTGGGTGCCAGCGGCGAAGACGCGCAACCCGTGCTCCCGCCCGATCGTCGCGAGGTCGGCCCGCATCGCGATCAGGCGCGCGCGCGTCTCCGCGATGCTGTCGGAGGGCGGGGTGCAGGTCTCGACCTGGCTCTCCAGCATCTCCCGCTCGGCCGATTCCATCCGCGCCTGGACGGCGGCATGGAAGGCCCTCACCCGGCCGCGAGACGTCTTGCGGGGGGTGTTGCGGGTCTCGGCGTCGGCGAGGAAGAACTCCTCCTCCATGCCGAACCTGTAGACGTGAGCCATGCCGCCTCCCCCCGCGCCGTCCGCGAGGGGTCTACGCGCCGACGGGCGCCCGGTTCAGCGCCAGAACGGCTTGAGGTCGGCCAGCGTGCCGTGGGCCTCGGCCGCGCCCGCGAGCAGCTCGTCCGCC
This sequence comes from Methylobacterium sp. E-041, assembly GCF_022829665.1. Lineage (NCBI taxonomy): Bacteria > Pseudomonadati > Pseudomonadota > Alphaproteobacteria > Hyphomicrobiales > Methylobacteriaceae > Methylobacterium > Methylobacterium sp. E-041. Next base: position 75,487 of record NZ_JAKSYQ010000053.1, read on the forward strand.
TTCGCCTCCGAATCGGCGGTGGCGAGGCCCGCCGCGAACAGCGCCTGGCCGTCGAGCGCGTCCGAGGCGGGCCCGGACGCATCGGCGAGTCCGGCCATCACAGCATGCGCGGTGGCGAGGTCGTTGAGGCCGCCGAGGTGGTCCTGCAGGTCGGAGAGGGCGGCGGCGAACGCCTTGTGGCGCCGGCGCGCCTTCCGGCCGCCATAGAGGCCGGCGAAGAACTCGGCGCCGTAGCGCAGCTTCTTGCCGGCGATGCGGACGCGATGACGCGCCTCGGGATCGAGCCGCTCGATGTGGCGGCCGCGCTTGGCGATCCGCCGGCGCAGGCGCTCCAGCACCTCCGTGGCGAGGTCGCGGGCGGGCGCGTCGCGGAGCTTGCCCACGCCCTCCCGCCACGGGCCGGCCTCGATCCAGGCCAGGAGGTCGAGGAGCAGGCTGCGCCATTCGGGCGAGGTCAGGATCGCGCCGACGGCGTCGTGCGCCCGGTCGCGCTCGGTCTCCAGGCGCTCGCGCAGGCCGGCGAGCCCCGGCTCGTCCGGGCGCCGGGCGATCTCGTCGGGCAGGGTGGTCTCGAGGAAGACGTCGAGGTTGCGCGCCCGGCCGAACGGCTCGGTGACGCGCTTGATCTCGTCGCCGAGCGTGGCCGCCCGGGCGTCGCCCGCCAGCATCGGCCTGAACAGCCACAGCGCGGTGCGCAGCCGCCGCAGCGCCACCCGCATCTGGTGCAGCGCCTCCGGGTCGCGGGCGTGGCCCCAGACGTCCTCGTTGAGGCGCAGGTGCCGCAGGCACCCGAGCGCGATGTGGCGGAAGGCCTCGCCGCCGGTCGCGTCCTTCGGCAACGGCGCCATGTCGGACTTGCTCGGCCGCGCGGCCTTGCCGTCGCGCAGCGCGAACCCGCGGGCGCTCTTCGACAGCACGCCGATCCGCAGCGGCACCGTCTCGGCGAGCGCCTGGGCCAGCGCGAACAGGTCGGCCGGATCGCCGGATTCGAGCTCCAGCTCGAGCTCGCACAGCGGGGCATCGCCCCGGTCGGTCTCGACCCGGCCCTCGTCGAGGGTCGCCGCGATCCGCGAGGCGCCGTAGGTCACGGGCCGGACCGAGCGCATCACCACGGTGCGGAACTGGGCCGCCAGGTCCGGCGCCTCGGCCTTCGCGAGGAGATCGGCCACCGGCGTGTCGGCGAAGGCCGCCGGCTCCGGCGCCTCGCCGGCGACCGGGCTCTCCCATTCCGCCCGGTCGAACAGCCCGGCCGCGCCGGAGCCCGCCTTGACGGTCTGCACGAAGGCCTCGCCCGTCCGGCGCACCCGCAAGGTCAGGTCGGCCTCGCGGAGCGCGCCGTCGGCGGTGTCGAAATAGGTCGCCGCGAGGAGCTTCGGCTCGGATGCGGCCCCGTCGGCCTGCCCCTGCAGCAGCGGATGGGCACCGAGTGCGGCGAGGTCTGGGCCCGTGCATTCCAGCTTCAGCTCGATCTCCCGCGGCGTGTCCATGAAGCGTTCGTCCGTCCGTTCCGGGCCGCAGCCCCTGTCACCGCGAGAACGCATCGGAGCCACCTCCGATCCGTCCGGATCGCCCGCCATGTAGCACGCGCAGGGCGGCGGTGGCGCCCTCGGCCGCATCCGCAAAGTTTGCCCTTTGCGCGACCGACGCTTCGTGCAAAAGCTTGGCGCAAGAGCGTGTTGTGCACAATCGACCCGACCGTCTCGCGGGTCCCGCCGCATCCGGGCGGGGCCTCGGCTCGATGCCGAGCCGGCGGTCGCGTCGCGGATTGGGCTGCGCATCGTCCTCGTTCACGGGAACGGTGCGCGTGTTCGGTGCGTCTCCCGGCCATGCCCCCGAACGACCGCCATCCGGGGCGGGCGCGCGGCGGCGACGGTTCGGAGGCACGCCCGGTCGGGACGGTGACGATAAGCGATGAAGACACTCCTCGTCGGCGTGATCGGACATGTCGATCACGGCAAGACCGCGCTGGTGCGGGCGCTCACCGGCATCGAGACCGACCGGCTGAAGGAAGAGAAGGCCCGCGGCGTCTCGATCGTGCCGGGCTTCGCCCTCCTCGCGCCCGAGGGACGCGACGGGGAGATCGACCTCGTCGACCTGCCCGGCCACGAGCGCTTCGTCCGCGCGATGATCTCGGGCGCCACCGGCATGGGGGCGGTGCTGCTGGCGGTCGACGCCAACGAGGGCATCAAGCCCCAGACGATCGAGCACCTGGAGATCGCCCGGCTGATCGGCGTCCGCCGCGGCGTCGTTGCGCTCACGAAATCCGACCTCGTCGCGCCCGACGCCCTCGCCGAGCGGGCGGCCGAGGTCGCGGCGGTGGCCGCGCGGGCGGGCCTCGAGGCGCCTGCCGTCGTCGCGACCTCGACGCTGACCGGCGCCGGCCTTCCCGCCCTGTCCGAGGCGCTGGCGGCCCTCCTCGACGCGAGCCCGCCGCGGGCCGACGACGGCTTCCCCTACCTGCCGGTCGACCGGGTGTTCTCGCGGGCCGGCTTCGGCACGGTGGTCACCGGCACGCTCCGGCGCGGGCGCCTTTCCGTCGGCGACGCGGTCGCGATCGTGCCGGGCGGGCCGACGGCGACGGTGCGCGGGCTGCAGATCCACGGCCGCGCCGTCGCGACGGCCGAGCCCGGCCGCCGGACGGCGGTGGCCCTGCGCGGCGTCGGCCTGTCCGACCTGAGCCGGGGGCAGGCGCTCGCGCCGCCGGACCTCCTGGTGCCGTCGCGCTGGCTCGACGTGTCGCTCACCGCGAGCCCGGGCGGCGATCCGCTCCCCGGCGGCACGGCCCTGCGCCTGCTGTTCGGCACCAGCGAGGTCGCGGCCCGCCTGCGCCTCCTCGATCGCGACGCGCTGGAGTCCGGCGCGACGGCGCCGGCGCAGCTCCATCTCGACGCGGCGGTCACCGTGCCGGCGCGCGAGCCGTTCATCCTGCGCCGCGACTCGCCGGCGATCACTGTGGCCGGCGGCCGGGTGCTCGATCCCGACAGCCGCCGCCGCAAGCGTCACGACCCGCGCGTGCTCGCCGACCTCGCCGGGCTCGCCGGCGGCGGGCCGGCCGAGGCGCTGGCGATCCGCCTCGCGCAGGCCGGCGCGGCCGGCGCCGGCCTGCGCGACCTCGCCCGCGTCAGCGGCACGGCGCCGGACCGGGTGCGGGCGCTGCTGCCGGCGCTCGGCGCCCGCGAGGTCGGCGAGCGCATCCTCGGCGGCCCGGCCTTCGCGAGCCTTCGCGACGCGATCCTGGCGGTGCTCGCCGGCCACCATCGCGACCAGCCGATGGAGCACGGGCTGCCGGCCGAGCGCATCGTCAAGGCGCTCGGCCTCGCCGAGCCGGTCGCCGCCGCGGCCCTGCGCGACCTCGTCGCCACCGGCGACGTCGCGCAAGGCGGCGCCCTCTTCCGCCGCGCGGCGTTCAACCCGGCCCGCAACGAGAGCGAGGTCGCCCGGCGCCTGGAAGCCGTGTTCCGCCAGGCCGGGCTCAACCCGCCCGACGAGGCGGAGGCGATCGGGCGCGACGTGCGCCGCCGCGAGGCGCTGACCTACCTCGTCGGCGCCGGCACGGTGATCCGCGCCGTCGACCGGGTGCAGCGCCGCGCCGTGCTGTTCCACAAGGCGGCGGTGGAGGAGGCCCGGGCCAAGCTCCGCACCGCCTTCCCCGGGGCGACCCAGCCCGAATCCGGCTTCCTCGCCCGCGAGGCGGGGGCGGCCTTGGGCATCTCGCGGAAATTCTCGATCCCGCTGCTCGAGCACCTCGACGCCACCGGCTTCACCCGCCGGGCCGGCGACCGGCGGGTGATCGTCGGGTAGGCCTTCGCGGAGGCCGCCGTCTCAGCTGGCGATCGGAAGCGGCTGCGCGGCGGCGGCTCCGGCGATCGCGTCGGCGAGGTAGGCGGTGTCCTGCGCGATGCCGGAGAAGCGCCCCGAGCCCCAGGTCCAGAGCCAGGGCATGCCGACGACGTAGAGCCCGTCCTGGGCGGTGACGCCGCGGCGGTGCACCGGCAGGCCGCGGCCGTCGAGGATGTCGGCCTCGACGAAGCCGAAATCGGCACGGAACCCCGTCGCCCAGATCACGCTGCGGATTCCGGCCGTCGCGAGGTCGAGCACGGGCTCGAACGGGCCGGGCTGCCAGACGGGGGCGTAGTGCGCCTCCTCCGGGGCCGCGATGCCGGCTGCCGCGATGTGCCGGTCGATGGCGGCCTGGATGCCGACATGGACCGCGTCCGCCCCGTCGAGGTTCTTCGCAAGATCGTCGGCGAAGGCGAGGCGGGGGCCGTCGATGCCCGTCAGCCGCCCGTGCAGGCGCATGCCTTCCCGGGCGAAGCGGCGCAGGTCGATGTCGCGCCCGCCGTCGCGGCCGGTGAGGTAGTGGTTGGCCTTGCGCCGGACCTCGTCCTTCAGCGGATGCTTCTCGACCGTGAGGTCGTACTGGCCCATCTCGGCGAGCCAGTCGACGGCGTCGCGCCCGCGGTAGACCCGCGGGCAGCGCGGCGCCGAACCGGTGACGAGATGCACCGTCCGGCCGGCCAGGTGCAGGTCCTCCGCGATCTGGCAGCCGGACTGGCCGGAGCCGACGACGAGCACGGCCCCGTCCGGCATCTGCGCCGGGTTGCGGTAGGCCGAGGAATGGACCTGCCGCACCTCCGCCGGCAGGCCCGCGGCCATCGCCGGGATCGCCGGCAGGTGGTAGCCGCTGATCGCCAGCACCACCGCGTCGGCGGTGTGGACCCCCTCCCCCGTGGCGACGGCGAATCCCCCCTCGGGCCGCGGGCGGATCGCCGCGACGCCGACGCCCTCGCGCAGGGGCGCCGCGATGTGGCGGGCATAGGCCTCGATGTAGCCGACGATCTCCTCCCGCCGCATGAAGCCGTGCGGGTCCCGGCCGTCATGGGACGGCCCGTCGTAGGGGAAGTCCGGCAACCGGCACTGCCAGTTCGGGGTGACGAGGCAGAAGCTGTCCCAGCGCTGGGTCCGCCAAGTGTGCGCGATGCGGTTCTTCTCGAAGACCACGTGGCGGATGTCGCGGTTGGCGAGCTGCCGGCTCATCGCGAGCCCGGCCTGGCCGCCGCCGACGACGATCACGGGCCAGTGCGCGGGCGAATGGGTGTCCGGCTCGGGCTGGCGGCTCATGGCGCGTCTCCTGGTCTCTGGCGAAGGCCCGCCCGCGTGCGGGCGGAGCGAACGGTCATTCCTCGCGAACGGTCATTCCTCGAAGGCCTCGACGTGGACGGCGCCCGGCGCCTGCCGGCGCGCGCCCTCCTCGATCCGGGCGAGCTGCGCGAGCGCCCGGCCGCAGGGGAAGCCGTAGCGCTCGCGCACCCGTTCGCTCGCGATCCCGAGCGCGGTGCGGCTCAGCGCGACGAACTCAGCCAGCGGATAGTCCTGGCCGACCGCGAGGTGGTCCTTGATCACCAGGGAGGGCGAGTAGCAGGCCTCGCGGGCGCCGTCGGGCCAGCGGATGTGGAAGCGCATCTCAGGCATGGGACGTCTCCAAGCGCCGGCGCGCGCAGGCGGCGTAGGCCGGCAGGTGCCGCTCGGCGCAGAGCCGCCAGGGATGGGTCTTGGCGATCGCGAGCCCGGCCGGGATCAGGCGCGCCCGGACCTCCGGGTCGAGGGCGGCCTTCATCGCGCGGGTGATCGAGGCGGCGTCGTCGGGATCGACGAACAGGGCGTCGCGGGGCCCGAGATACTCGGTGAACGGCGCGCAGTCGGAGACGATCGCCGGGGTGCCGCTCGCCATCGCCTCGAGCACGCAGAGGCCGAACCCCTCGCTCAGCGACGGGAACACCAGGGCGTCGGCGCGGCGGTAGAGGGCCGGCATGACGGCCTGCGCCACCGGCCCGGTCTCGACCACCGCCTGCCCGGGCCCGACGGCGAGACCCGCCCGCGCCAGCGCGTCCCGGCAGCGGGCCCGGTAATCCGCGTGGTCAAGGAGCGAGGCGCCGCCCGCCACCACGAGCTGCGCCTCCGGGTGCGAGGCCCGGAACGCGGCGAACGCCGCGACGATGCCCAGCGTGTTCTTGCGCGCCTCGAAGCCGCCGACGGCGAGCAGCACCGGGCCGGTCCCGAGGCCGAAGCGCGCCGCGACCGCCGCGTCGTCGTCGGCCGGCTCGGGTGCGTAGGCGTCGGTGTCGATCCCGTTGCCGACGATCGTCGCCTCGGCCCCGTAATCGCTCGCGAGCACGCCCTTCCAGCCGGCGCTGACGCAGAGCAGCGCCTGCGCGTCCAGGATCGCCCGGTCCTGCCACTGTGCGAGCTGCGGATCGCTGAACGCGTCGACGTGGTGGACGGTGCGGACGAAGCCCGGGATCAGGCGGCGGCGGGCCAGGGTCGCGAGCGCGTTGCCGCCGATGCCGCAATGGGCGTGGAACAGGTCGAAGTCGCAGGCCGCCGGCGTCGCGAAATGGCGGAGGTAGTCGGCGATCCGCGCCCGGACGAGCTCGACCGTCGTCCCGGCCGCGGGCTTGGCCGCGACCGAGACGGTGGGGCAGCGCGCGGGGCGGAAGAAGCCGCCGCCGGTGGGGTCGGGGGCGTGCACGCTGGCCTCGTGCCCGAGCCCGCACAGCGCTTCCGCCAGCGCCAGGGCATGCACCACGCCGCCGCGCGGGTTGGTCGAATGCGTCAGGATCGCGATGCGCAGCTGCCGCGGCATGGGTTCACGCTCCCTCGCCGCGGGTCGCGCCGCAGCCGATCAGCGGCGAGCTGCCGAAATCCCACACCACCGCCTCCTCCGTCCCGCGCGCCACCCGCGCGACCCGGCTCGCGTCGAGGCTGCCGATCGCGGCGGCCGCGATCCCGCGTTCGGTGAAGCGCCCGACGACCGCGGGCGCCTCGGCGGGGGCGGCCGCGACGAGGTAGCCGAAGCTCGGAAAGGCGGTGAGCCAGCGCTCCAGCGCGACGCCGTCGGGGATCGGGAGCCGGTCGAGGTCGATCCGGCCGCCGACGCCGGAGCATTCCATCAGCATCAGCGCGGTGCCGACGAGCCCGGCCATGCTGATGTCCTTGGCGGCCCGCGCCAGGCCGTCGGCCGCGAGCCCCGCCAGGATCGCGACGTCGCCGCGCAGGCGCTCCGGCGGCGCGCCGGTCGCGGCGTCCCAGTACGGATGGGGCTCGCGGAAGCGCCCGCGCAGGTCGATGCCGGCGATCAGCACGTCCCCCGGGGCGGCGTCGAAGCTGGTGAGCAGGCGCCGGCCGGCCCGGCCGAGGATCGCCACCGCGAGGTGCTCGGCGCCGTTGCGGGTGTTGGTGTGGCCGCCGACCACCGGCACGCCGTAGGCCTCGGCGCCGGCCCGCAGGCCCGCGAGCACCGGGTCGGCGTGGTCCTGGTCGCGGCTCCACAGGGCGTCGACCACCGCGACCGGCGTCCCGCCCATCGCCGCGATGTCGCTGACGTTGACCATCACGCCGCAGAATCCGGCGAAGTACGGGTCGGCGGCGACGAACCCGTCGAGGAAGCCCTCGATCGCCAGCAGGAGGTGCCCGTCGCCGTCGGGGATCGCGGCGCAGTCGTCCCCGGCCGGGACCGCGAGGCCGCGCGCGCCGAGCCGGCCGATCCCGAGCCTCCCGACGACCGCGTCGATGTCGCGCTTGTGCGCCAGCCCGCGGCTTTCGCGGACGGCGCGGGCGATGGCGTCGAGGCTGGGGGGCGCCGTCACGCGGCCGTCGCCGGCCGCCCGCGCGGCAGGGTGACGAGCCCGTGCTCGGGATCGTGCATCGGCGGGTAGTGGGCGAGGTCGGCCCGCATCAGCCGGTGCGGCCGGCCGTGCAGGTCGACCGCGCCGAGGTCGTCCCAGTGCAGGCCGGCGAACAGGGCGGCGTTGCCGGCCTGGACGTGGGCGAGGAAGCGCGTGCAGCCGCGCGCATGGGCCGAGGACACCGCGACCCGAATCAGCCCGGCGCCGAGCGCCCCGACCCGGCGATGCCCGCGCTCGACGGCGAGCCGCGAGCCCCACCACTCGCCGGGCGTCTCCGGCGCCGCATGGATGCGGACGGTGCCGACGACCGCGTCCGGGTCGCCGCCGAGCGTCGACAGGGCGCAGATCGGGATCGCGTGCGCATCGAGCGCATCCGCGTCGCTTTCCGCGAAGAGGCCCTGCTCGGCGCAGAACACCGCGCGGCGCAGGCGCGCGCAGGCGCGCCGCTCCCAGGGGGCAGTGGCGAACTTCACCCGGAACAGGCTCGCGCGATACGGGGCGACCGGCTCGAACATCTCAAGGCCTCCGCTCGTAGGCGGAGAGCGCCGAGCAGGCGCCGCAGCGGCCGCAGCCGGCCTTGATGTCGGCCGAGCGGAGGTCGGCCCGCGCCAGCATCCCGGCCAGCGGCTTCAGGATCGCGTGCATGAAGTCGGGGGACGGGGCCGGGTGGCTTTCCAGCGGCGTGCCCGAGATCGGCACGAACGGCACCACGAACGGGTAGACCCCCAGCGCGACGAGCCGCTCGGCCATCCCGAGGATCGCCTCGGGCGCGTCGCCGAGGCCCGCGAGGATGTAGGTCGAGACCTGGCCCCGCCCGAACACCGGCACCGCGGCGGCGAAGGCCTCGAGATAGCGCTCCAGCGGGACGCTCGCCTTGCCGGGCATGATCCGGCTGCGGACCTCCGGCGTCACCGCCTCGAGGTGCATGCCCAGCGCGTCGATGCCCGAGGCCCGCATGCGGGAGAACCAGCGGTCGTCGTCGGGCGGCTCGCACTGCGCCTGGATCGGCAGGTCCACCGCGGCCTTCACCGCGAAGGCGCTCTCGCACAGGACCGCCGCGCCGCGGTCGGTGGCGTTCGGCGTGCCGGTGGTCATCACCATGTGCTTGACGCCGTCGAGCAGCACCGCGGCGCGGGCCACCTCGGCGAGCTGCTGCGGGCTCTTGTGCGCGACCGTGCGGCCGGCCGCCAGCGACTGGCCGATCGCGCAGAACTGGCAGGTCCTCGTGCGGCTCTGGTAGCGGATGCAGGTCTGCAGCACGGTGGTCGCGAGGACGTCGCGCCCGTGCAGCACCGCGATCTTGGAATACGGCACCCCGTCGAAGGTCTGGAGCGCGTAGAAGCGCGGCTTGTCCGGGAAGGTCACCCGCCCGACCACCGCGCCGTCGTGCTCGATCAGGCTGAACCCGTCCGGCCCCGGGCGCTGCACGAGGAAGGGCGATTCGAAGGCGGTGGCGGTGTGGACCGGCACCATCACCGTGCGGCCCGAGATCGTCATCGCCTTGTGGTCGGAGGGGCCGGCCCCGCCGCGCCGGCTCTGGACGCCGGGGCGGCTGTCAGCCAGCCGGACTCCGTAGGATTGCAGCGCGTTGATCAGCCGCTCGGTCGGAAGGCCGGGCGCCGCCGGGCCCGGAGCCGGGGAGGCCGGCGACGGGGCGGTCGAACCGGTCAGGAGCGGGCTGTCCATGGTCTGAACTCCGGGTCGTCGCGGGAAGGCGGTTCGTCGCGGGAGGCGTCGTCGTCACGGGAAGCGCCGGGCGCGCGTCGTGGTTGAGGCTGAGCAGCTCGGGCCGGGCGTAATGGCCGACCGAGTCCATCATCCGCTTGCGCTTGGTCACGAGCGCGAGGTCCATGTCGGCGATCACGAGCCCCTCGCCCGCGCGCAGGGGCTCGGCGAGCAGCCGCCCTTCCGGCGAGACGATCGCCGTGAAGCAGCCGCCGCGCATCGCGCCCCGCAAGCCCTCCTCCGGGCAGGCCTTGGCGATCTGGTCCTCGGAGAGCCATCCGGTGGCGTTGACCACGAAGCAGGCGGCTTCGAGCGCGTGGTGGCGGATGGTCACCTCCATCTGGTCGGCGAAGACCTGGCCGACCAGCGAGCCCGGGAACTGGGCCGCGTGGATCTCCTCGTGCTGGGCCATCAGGCAGTAGCGGGCGAGCGGGTTGTAGTGCTCCCAGCAGGCGAGCGCGCCGACGCGGCCGACGGCGGTGTCGACCACGGCGAGACCCGCCCCGTCGCCCTGCCCCCAGATCATGCGCTCGTGGTAGGTCGGCGTGATCTTGCGGCGCTTGAGCGCCAGGCTGCCGTCGGCGTCGAAGATCAACTGCGCATTGTAGAGCGTGCCGTGGTCGCGCTCGTTGACGCCGAGCACGATCACCATGCCGTGGCGGCGGGCGGCGGCCGAGACCGCCTCGGTGACGGGGCCGGGCACCACGACCGCGTGCGCGTAGAGCCGCAGGTGCTCCGCCCCCTGCATCGCCGGCGGGCTGACGAAGGAGAAGTACGGGTAGTACGGCACGAAGGTCTCGGGGAAGACGACGAAGCGCGCCCCCTTCCCCGCCGCGTCCGCGACCGCGTTCAGCACGCGCTCCAGGGTGTTCTCGGGCCGGTCCAGGTCCGGCGCGATCTGGACCGCGGCGGCCCGGACGATGCGCGGCTCCGCCATTGTCGCTTCCTCGCTCGTGATGGGTGCCGGCGGCCGGCCGCTCAGACGGTCCAGGTGTCGATGATCACGGCGTTGTCGCGCTTGTGCAGCAGCACGATGTCGAGGACGTCGGTCGGCGCGATCGGGCGGATGCCCTCGATCAGCGAGGGCTCGCCGTGGCCGTAGAGCGCCTGGAGCGCGAAGCGGCAGGCATAGACCTTGCCGCCCTCGGCGATGAACTTCGCGATCTGGTTGTTCATGTTGAGGTGGCCCGGGAACGCCTCGTCGCCGAGCGTCGGGAAGCCGCGCTGGATGCCCAGCGTCACGCCGGGGCCGTAGAGCAGCACCGAGGTGTCGAAGCCCTTGCGCTGGAGGCGCGTGGCCTGGAGCAGGTTCACGAAGCCGATCGAGCCCTCGAACGCGACGGTGTGGAAGGTCACCAGGGCCTTCTGCCCCGGCTCGGCCTTCACGTCCTCGAAGACCTTCTCCTCGTAATCGACGAAGTAATCGCCCTTCTTGTGCTTGTCGGTGCTGACGGCAGGCATCGGCCGCACTCCCTCTTGTGCATCGCGACCTGCGGCGGATCGAATGATCCCGGCCGCAGGTTCAATCGAGGATGGCAATCCCCGTGCCAGCGGGACGCCGACGACGCGCCGTTTCGGCGCCCGGTGCGGGATGCGGTCAATCATGCGGTCAATGGTCGATGCGGCGCGATCGACGTCTGTTTGGAAACGGCGCCGAACGACGCGGCATCTGCCGATAAAATGGGCGCCATTATTGTGAATTCTCTGTCGAGTACTTGACCGGATTGACCGTATCGCTCGCGCGGTTCGCAGCGCTCGGGCGTGCGGCACGCCGATTGCTCCCGATCAATCGACGATTGACTGCATCCTGACCGGTCGGGAGGCGAACATGAGCCGCGCGACGCCGAAATCACGCGTCTCCGGGGCGCCCGCTCCGGGATCGCGCCTGGAAGACGGCTGGTGCCCCGACCTGCGGCGCTTCGGCAAGCCGCACTACCTCGCCATCGTCGAGGCGATCGCTGAGGACGTCCGCACGGGAAAGCTCGCGGTCGCCGAGCGCCTGCCGCCGCAGCGGGTGCTCGCGGCCCGCCTCGCCCTGAACTTTACCACGGTGGCCCGCGGCTACGTGGAGGCGCAAGGCCGCGGCCTCGTCGAGTCGCGGGTCGGCCAGGGCACCTTCGTGTGCGATCCGGCGCGCAGCCTCCAGGCGCCCCGCCCGGCCCTGCCGCGCCGCCGCGGCGCGGTCGACTTCTCGATGAACCTGCCGCCCGAGCCCGACGACCCGCGGCTGCAGGCGCGGATGCGGGCCGGCGTCGCGGCGATCGCCGACGACCTGCCCAACCTCCTGCGCTACCAGGGCTTCGGCGGCACCGACGCCGACAAGGAGGCCGGCGGGCTCTGGCTCGCGCGGCGCGGGGTCGTCGCCGGCCACGACCGGCTCCTGCTCTGCCCCGGCGCGCACAGCGCCCTCGACGCGATCCTCGGCTCGGTGGCGCAGGCCGGCGACGTGCTCTGCACCGAGGCGCTGACCTATGCCGGCATCCGCTCGCTCGCGGCCCATCGCGGCCTGCGGCTCGTCGGCCTGCCGACGGACGCGGACGGGCTGGAGCCCGACGCCTTCGCGGCCGCCTGCACCCGGCTCGCGCCCAAGGCGCTCTACCTCAACCCGACGCTGCAGAACCCGACCACCCAGACGATCGGACGGGGCCGGCGCGAGGCGATCCTCGCGGTGGCGCGCCGCTACGACGTGGCGATCGTCGAGGACGACGCCTACGGCTTCGTCTGCCCGGACCCGCCCCCGAGCTTCCAGCAGCTGGCACCCGAGATCACCTACTACGTCGCCGGCCTCGCCAAGTGCCTCGGGGCCGGGCTGCGCCTCGCCTACTGCGTCGCGCCGAGCGCCCGCGCGGCGCTGCCGCTGGCCTCGACCCTGCGCGCGGCGACCGTGATGGCCTCGCCGCTCACCACGGCGCTCGCCACGCGCTGGATCCTCGACGGCACCGGCGAGGCGGTGCTCGGCTTCGTCCGCACCGAGTCGCAGGCGCGCCAGGCCATCGCCGCCCGCCTGCTGCCGGGGGAGCTGGTCCGCTCCGATCCGAACGGCTTCCATCTCTGGATGCGGCTGCCCGAGGGCTGGACCCGCTCGGCCTTCGCCAGCCAGGGCCGCGCCGCCGGGCTCGGCGTCGTCGCGAGCGACGCCTTCTGCGCCGCGGGCCCCGCCCCCGAGGCGGTGCGGATCTGCCTCGGCGGCGTCGGCGCCCGCGCCGAGGTCGCCCAGGCGCTCGAGGTGCTGGCTCACGCGCTCGGGCGCGCGCCGACGCTCGCCTCCGCCTACATCTGAGCGCCTGCCCGACCCCGTCGCGAGCCGCCGGTGCGGCGTCGCGTGCCGGAACTCGCCGGCGCCTGCTGCCATTCCGCTCCTATCCCGAGGCCGCGCGACCCCGCGCGATGCCCTTCGCTCACGCTTCTCCGGACGGACCTTCATGCAGCATCTTCGACGCGACCTCGCCGCGGCCGCCCTCCTCGTCCTCGGGACCGCCGCGGGCCATGCCCAGGGCAAGCCCCTGCCCGCGCCGTCGAGCGCCGTGATGCCGCCGGTCGAGCTGACGATCACCGCCGAGGGCGGCAAGCCGGTCTGCGCGCCGGCGGAGCTGCGCCTGCCCGCCAACACCGACGTCGCGCTGCACGTGGTCAGCCACGCCGACACGCCGGTGACGATCACAGCGGCGGGGCTGTTCGAGAACGGCCACGTGCTCCATGCCGACGGCGACCTCGTCCACGTGGCGAGCGAGAAGGGCTACCTGATCAAGCGGGACGGCCAGGGCACCCTGCGCGTGCGGACGCTCGAGGCCGGCGACCACGACTTCGCCTGCACCAGCACGGCCAACAAGAACGCGCCGTTCGTGGGCAAGCTCGTGCTCACGCCGCCGGCGAACTGATCGGCGAAGCCGACGAGCCGCGGCGCGGGCGTCCGAACAGGTATCACCGGAATTCAGCCTTAATTTTGCGTTACGAATTCAATCGGAATTCAACAGGTGTTGCAGACGGGACCTTTCGGTCGGCCCCGTAGGATCGTATTCGGATCCCGCAAGCCCGAACGCTCCGATGGTGCCCGTGCCGAACACCGCGTCCGCCCGCCGCGTCACGAAACCCCTGCGGGGACTGATTCGCGGCGTCGCCCTGCTCACCGGGTTGTTCGTCCTGCCGAGCGCGGTGCTCGCCTACGCCGACCTCCTCCCGGTCCCGTTCGATTTCGGCCTCGGCGATGCGGTCGCCGAGATCGACCTGCCGCACGTCGCCCGGCAGATCGCCATCGGCGCACCGCTGCGCATCGTCGCCTTCGGCTCGTCCTCGACCGAGGGCATCGGCGCCAGCACGCCGGCCAACGCCTATCCCGCCCGCCTGCAGGCGGATCTCCGCGCCGCCCTGCCGAGCGTCGCCGCGAGCATCACGGTGCTGAACCGCGGCATCGGCGGCGAGCACGTCGACGACATGCTGCGCCGGCTCGAGCGGGACGTGATCGCCGCCGAGCCGCAGCTCGTGATCTGGCAGACCGGCAGCAACGACCCGCTGCGCGGCGTCACCATCGAGCATTTCCGCGAGGCGACGGTCAGCGCCGTGCGCCGGATGCAGGAGGCCGGCATCGACGTCGTGCTGATGGAGCCGCAATGGTGCCCGAAGCTCGACGCCACCCCCGGCTCCGACCGCTTCCGCGACGCGGTGCGCGAGATCGGCGACGCGCTCGACGTGCCGGTGATCCGCCGCGCCGACCTGATGCGCGGCTGGATCCGCGACGGCAAGCTGACCCACAGCCAGCTCTTCTCCGCCGACGGCCTGCACATGGCCGACCGCGGCTACGCCATGCTCGCCAAGGCCGCCGCCGCCGCGATCATCGAGGATGCCGGCCGCGTCCAGGTCACCGAGGCGGTCGCCGAGTAGCGCCCGGCTCAGCGCTTCGGCCCGTCCGTCGGCTTGTCCGCCCGATCCCACTGCGCCTTCGCCTCGGCCGCCGGCTTCGTCAGCAGCACCTTGCCGTCCACCGTTCCGATCCACGCGATCGGCACGGCGTGATGGCGTCCGCCGGCATCCCGGTCGGTCTCGGCCAGGACGATGGTGCCGTTCTCGACCTTGTCGACGGTGCCGACATGCGCCCCGTCGGCGCCGACCACCTCCATGTGCTCGGCGATGCGGGCGGCGCCCGCCGCCGGCGTGGTCTGCGCCACGGCCGCGGGCGCGAGCAGGATCGCCGCGGCGGAGGCGAAAGCGCGGCACCCGACGGTCTGCAAACGGTTCGGCATGGGCGATCTCCCTCGCTGCGCCGCGGCCGGCGTCCCTCCCAACCGCCCGGGGCCCCGCCCGTTTCCCGCGCCGGGCCGGCCGCTGGCCCGCGGCTTGCGCATGCCCTATCGCGGCGTGAGCCTTCGCATGGCGGCCCTTCGTGTCGCCGGTCGTTCCCGGCCGAGGCCCGAGGCGGCGGCCCCGACACGGGCTCGTCGCGCAAGCGTGTCACGCCGCACGGCGCAGGAACCGGCACGGTTCCGTACGGACGAGGTGGGGATGGACGGCCCGGAACGTATCGCGATCCTCGGCGCGCCGACGGAGGTCGGCACCAGCGAGCCCGGCTCCGTGATGGGCCCGGCCGCCCTGCGCACCGCGGGCCTCGTCCGCACCCTGCGCGACCTCGGCCACGCGGTGGCCGACCATGGCGATGCGGTGCCCGACGGGCCGGCCGACGCGGTCGGCAGGCCCGCGGTCGCGGCCTGGACCCGGGTGCTCGCCCGCCAGGTCGAGGCCGCCCTCGACGCGGGCGACCTGCCCGTGGTCGTCGGCGGGGATCACAGCCTGTCGCTCGGGACCGTCGAGGGGGCGATGCGCCACTGCGCGCGGACCGGCCGGCCGCTCTTCGTGCTCTGGCTCGACGCGCATGCCGACTTCAACACCCCGGAGACCTCGCCTTCGGGGAACCTGCACGGCATGCCGCTGGCGGCGCTCTGCGGCGAGCCGGGCCTGTCCGACCTGTTCGCCGACCCCGACCGCCCGGCCCTCGACCCGACCCGCGTCCACCTGTTCGGCCTGCGCTCGATCGATGCCGGCGAGCGGGCCCTCGTGGCCGCGCGCAACGTCGAGGTCACCGACATGCGCCACATCGACGAGTTCGGCGTCGTGGCGCCGCTCCGGCGCAGCCTGGAGCGGGTCGCCGAGGCCTCGGGCCACCTCCATGTCAGCTTCGACATCGACTTCCTCGATCCCGGCCTCGCGCCGGCCGTCGGAACCACGGTGCCCGGCGGGGCGACGTTCCGCGAGGCGCACCTGATCATGGAGATGCTGCACGATTCCGGCCTCGTCGGCTCGCTCGACGTGGTCGAGCTCAACCCGTTCCTGGACGAGCGCGGCCGCAGCGCCCGCGTGCTGGTGGAGCTGGTCGCGAGCCTGTTCGGCCGCCGCATCCTCGACCGCCCGACCCCGCCGATCGCCGCCGTGCCTGCGCCCGCGACGCGCGGATGAGCGACCGGCTCGCCGTTTCGGACCGGACCGACGCCGTCTCGCCCGAGACCGCGCCGGCGCGCCAGCGCTCGGTCGGCCGGGTGATGCTGCGCGTCGCCGCCGACGGCGCCGGCACGGCGACGCGGATCGCGGACCTCGCCGAATCCGGTCCCTCGCGCCTGCGCTTCCCGCGCGCGCATGGGGGCGCCGCGGAGGCGATCCTGGTCAACACCGCCGGCGGGATCGCCTGCGGCGACGACTTCGCGGTCTCGCTCGCGCTCGAGGCCGGGGCCGGCCTCGTCCTCACCACGACCGCGGCGGAGAAGATCTACCGCTCGGACGGGCCGGTGAGCCAAATCGCGAACCGCATCGCCCTCGGCCCGGGGGCCCGGCTGGCCTGGCTGCCGCAGGAGACGATCGTGTTCGACCGCGCCCGCCTGCGGCGGCGCTTCGAGGCCGATCTCGCCCCCGATGCCGGGCTCCTGGTGTTCGAGGCCGTGGCCTTCGGCCGGGCCGCCCGCGGCGAGCGGGTGGAGGCGGGGCTGTTCGAGGACGTCTGGCGCATCCGGCGGGGCGGCCGCCTCGTCTACGCCGACAGCCTGCGCCTCGACGGGCCGATCGCCGCCCGCCTCGCGCGGCCCGCGATCGGCGGCGGCGCCAGGGCCTGCGCGACGGTGCTCGACCTCTCCCCCGGGGCGGAGGCGCGCCTGGACGAGGCCCGGGGCCTGCTGGCGGAATGCGGCGCGAACGCCGGCTCGGGGGTCGAGGCCGGCGCGAGCGCCTGGAACGGCCACCTCGCGATCCGCCTCCTCGCCACCGATCTCGGGCCGCTGCGCGCCGTCGCCGCCCGCCTGCTCGTCCGCTACCGCGGCGTGGCGCTCCCGCGGGTGTGGCAGGCCTGAGGGCTCGGCGGCTTTCGACGGCCGGCGGTCCTTCGAGAGCGCGAATGCCCGACGATCCTGCGGAGATACGGCCTCGCGCCCGTTGCTCAGCGCCCGCCTCGTCTGCTAGAGACCCCTCACCCCGCGCCGGCCGCCCGGCACGGGATCTTGCGGGCGCCCCGTTTCGACGGCCGCGCCGGAGCGACGAGGCCTCGTGGCGGAGTGGTTACGCAGAGGACTGCAAATCCTTGCACCCCGGTTCGATTCCGGGCGAGGCCTCCACTACATGCCGCTAGGCATTGATTTCATTTAGAAATTTCGTCTGATTTTCCAACCCTTTCGATGCGGGTTGGAACCGCACGTGCGCTGAGCTTCGTGTTTGCAGCCTGCGAAAGTCGGCGTTGGTTCGCCTGTTTCGTGTACCGCTCAACCTCCGCCAGGGACCGGTGACCCGTCACCGAGGCGATCTCATGGGCCGTACAACCGGCTTCAGCGAGCCGACGAGCTGCAGCCTTCCGGAGGCCGTGGGTGACGCAAACCTCTGGAAGGCCGGCCGCAGCGATTGCATCGGCCATCTTGTTGCCGAGCCCCTTGGCCGTGAACGGTTTGTCGTAGGCGGTCGTCAGGATCGCGAGGTGGGCGATCGGCCAGTGCGACAGCGCGACTAACAGGTCAGTGTGAAGGGTGAGCCATAGCTTGGTCCCGGTCTTCTCCTGGGTGACCGAGATTTCCTGCCCGGCCGCGTTCACGTCGCGCCACGACATCCGGGCGACGTCCGACACCCGCTGGCCGGTGTAGAGCAGGAGCGCAAAGGCTGTCCGCTGCTGGGATCCGAGCGGCCACCGCGCCTCGAAGCCGGCGATCTCTTCATCCGTCCAGGTATGGTGCTCACCCTCCTTCAGCTTCTTGATGTGCAAGGTCGGGTCGTCGCGGCGCCAGCCCAGGTCGATCGCGAACTTGATCAGGATGCGGAGCTTCTTCAGCGCGTCGTTCGCGGCCGAAGGGCGGTCGACACGCTTGGCGGTGATCCGCTTCACGTGTTCCCGGCGGAGATCCGCGACCCTGCGATGTCCCAGGGTCTCCAGGCGGATCAAGCGCTCCATCGCCAAACGATAGGCCCGCTTCGTCGGGGCCTTGAGCGCCTGGAAATCGACGCTCTCGAAATAGCTGGCGAGCAGCCGGTCGAAGGTCCCCGGCTCGCCTCGCTCCTTGCATGCGGCCGGAACAGCTTTGTCGGCCTCGGCGATACGATAGGCCTCCATGAAGGCCTCCGACCCCGGCGGACCGGGCAGTGGGGACCGCTTTCCGCCGGGGCGTCGGAAGTAGTACCGCACCGTGCCGTGACGATCCTTGAAGTGATCGATATAGGGCAGTTGGATCCGGCTCATTGCCAATCCGCAAAGGTATCGCCATCCGTCTCAGCGTTAGCGCTCTGTCGCTCGGGAAGCGCCTCGAAGAAAGCCTCAAGCTTCACCCGATCCCAGAGTACACGGGCGTTGATCTGCTTCGGCTGCGGCATCCGACCGTCTCGCACCATCTCATCGAAGAGGCTCGGCGAAACGCCGACATGGCGCGCGGACTCGATGCGGGACAAGCCGCGCGGCGCGAAGGCCGGCTGGTATCCGTTCTCAGGCAGTCGAGGTAGCTGCAGCGCCTTAGGCACTTCCTTAGCCTCTATATGATGTGACCAAAGCGGTGCAGTACGGCACTTACGTGGATCCTGAGTCCGGCAGCTTCGATCCATAGGTGAACTCGTAAACGGATAGCCGTGATGATCGACGTTGCGCGTGTGCACGGAAGTGGCTAAATGCACACCGATAGTGTGGTGTCGCTCAAAAGATGTCAACTTTGCTGCGCACGAAAAGTGCGACCTATTCACGTCTATGATTACTCCAGCGCAATGTCGCGCGGCGCGAGCCTTGCTCGATTGGAGTCGGGAGCAGCTAGCTACTGCTGCGCGGATTGGCCTGCGTACCCTCGTAGATTTTGAGCGCGGCGCCCGCGATCCTCATCACGCCACGCTCGATGCGATAGAGCGTGCTCTGAGAAAGGCTGGTGTGACCACCGACCTCACAGAGGGAAACGGTCTGGGCGTTCGGCTGATCGGAACAGATGCTGATACTCGGTTCAATGGCGGGTAGGACAATGTGTTGGTTGTGGCGTCGATTGCTCGATACGCCGACAAGCTGCCCGACATAGAGGACACACGACGACAGGCTGGTGTGGGCTAGTTCCCTATGCGGTGCCTGTGATGCTTCGTGCCGGGTCGTCGTGTGAGAGTCGGCGCAGTGTGGAACAGGAAGCGCCAGCGCCGGCTTATGGCCTGCTTTAAGGCTCATCTCATGCGCGCGCTTCTTCTCCTCGCTGCCCTGGCCCTTCCAGGCTTTGCGCGGGCCGAGGAGGCACCACTTGCCGTTCCGATCGTCATCCCAGGAGAGATCGGTAAGGACGCTTGTTCAACACAGGGGCGGCTGATGGGTCGGGCCGATCAGGACGATCAAACCATCGCTGTCCGAAACGGCCCCGGCGACAACGAGCCCTTCAAGGAGATCGACCGCCTCCGCGAGGCCGAACCCGTCTTGGTTTGCGAGCGTCTTGGAGGATGGTCCGGTATCGTCTACGGCTCCGATCTGCCTAGCTGTCGCACCACGGCCGTGCTCCCGGTAACCCGGGAATACGTCGGTCCCTGTCAGCGCGGATGGGTGCCGTCGCGCTTCATCAGCACTGATGCCCCTTAAAAATCGAGAGGAACGCTGGCGATCACCTCGCCGTTACCGAGCGCTTTGACCCCGCTCTTGGGTTCACGCGATGGAGGATGGAATGAGCATTTTCGGTTCGATCATGTCGAAGATTTTCGGTGGTAGCGCGAGTGCGCAAGCTGCAGCTCCCCATACGTCCGAAACTCCGAACGTTTCCGCTGCCTCGATGGGCGCGAGTGGCGCCGGCTCGTCTTCCAGCGGCGCCTCTGCACCTTCGATGGCAGGCGCGCCTTCACCTGTTGCCACGGGCTCGTCCAACACCACGCAATCGAACGTCGATGTCGGCCAGGTGCTGAGCGACATGGCGGCCAAAAAGGGCGAGAACCTCAACTACAAGCAGTCGATCGTGGACCTGATGAAGCTGCTCGACCTCGACAGCAGCCTGACCGCTCGCAAGCAGCTTGCCGACGAGTTGCACTACACTGGTGACAAGGATGACTCCGCCACGATGAACGTATGGCTGCACAAGCAGGTGGTCCAGAAACTCGCGGAGAACGGCGGCAAGGTGCCGGCCGATTTCCAGAACGCCTGATAGTCGGCCGTTGGCTTAGGCGTTCGGAACTGCCGCTGATCTGCCCTGTGCACGAGGTCACGCTGACGTTGGCGGGGACTATGCACCCAACGAGCCGATCGGGAAGTGGGAGGCGGCCCTGCAAAGGGGGGAAAGCAGGGCCGCCGCAGCCGATCGGGAGGACCTGCTGACTGCCGATGCAGCATAGATCAGAATGCACCAGATAGGTTGCCGAAGCATGAGCGACGATACGACCGCGCTCATCCTGGCGCTTGCGTCCGAGAACGCCGAGCTGCGCGCCGCGCTGACTGAAGCTCAGGAACTACTTGTTGAGACCGCTGTGGATGCCGGCGAGCTACACGCCCGCGTCGGGGAGTTGGAGGCTGAGGTAGCAGCGTTGCGAGCAGAGCGAGAGGCAACGGCCCGCAGCACCGATATGGGCCACTCGGCCGAGCTGAGATAGGCACACCGCTGCCCAACGAAGAAAGGCCACCCCCTAAGGGGCGGCCCGAAGTCTAGGTCGCGGACTCATAAAGTTCGCAGCCAGACCCGGACGGCAGCGAGTTTGACGCTGGCGAGGAAGTTGTCGGGATCCTTGTCGTAGCGGGTGGCGACGGCGCGGAAGTGCTTGATCTTGCTGAAGAAGCGCTCGACCAGGTTG
>NZ_JAKSYQ010000028.1:0-1518 GCF_022829665.1 Methylobacterium sp. E-041
CCTATGAGGCCGGAGGAGCTATTCAGGACGATCGTGCTGCCGGGGAGAGTGTTTGCAGCCTTCAGGACGTGGAAGCGACCGTTCACGTTGAACCACTGCGCCTCGCGCGCCTGGCAGACATCGCGGAGCATCTGATGGGCCATGCCGCACGCAAGGAACCCGCGCGGGAACTTTGGGCCGCCGAGCTTGTCGATATGACCAGCCGTGACACCGAATGGTTTGAAGGCACTCAGAGCCATCTGCACGCGGTCGTCGTGCGTGTGCCCGGCGGCAAGAGTCTTGTTCAGCGTCGCGAAGTTGCGTGCATTCCCCGAACTGGTCGCAGCGATATGCGTCACCACGTCGGTGATGTCCTCGCGAAAGTTTCGAGCCTGCCGGATCTCACCGTTGAAGATGATTGATGTGCCACCGTCGCGGTAGCCGGCCGAAAGCGTGATCTTCAGATTTTCCTTCGCAAGCTTCGCATAGCTGTCCTTCGACAGGTTCGAGACGTAGATGTTTGCGTGAGCCGGGGTGGACGACACGAACTGATGCGTATCGAACCGGACGCGCGGGCCGTTGTCGCCGTCGCTGGTAAAGCTGAAGCCGCCGTCGATCGAAACGGAGACCTGCCGAAGGTATTGCTGCCCCATCGCTCCATCACCTCGATACGAGGGCAGTAAGGGTGTAGGCCGCGCGCTGCACCGGCTCAGGAATGGCTCGGACCTGAGATGCGAGCAGCGCGACGAGCAGCACCATGGCGCCGCCGGCCATGCCTTGGAACACGCTGCCGAAAAGGCCGCCGCTCGGGCTCACCTTGCCTTTGACGTTCAGGTCGCCCTTGAGCGCGAACCCCTTGGCCGACTCCATGGCGATCGCCATGCCCGACTTCATGCTGATGCCGGTGTCCTTGTCGAAGGCGAGGGTGTGCTTCCCGTCGTCCACCGAGACCGTCACCCCCTTCTGAGGGTGCAGGGACACGACGTGCTTCCCGTCGTCCGATCGCATCTCGTGTGCGTCGGGATTGAACTTCGGGAGCTTGCGCGGCGTGGAGCGGATGCCGGGGATGTAGACGGCATCCGAGAGGTCGGCCACGCGAGCGTCGATCTGGGCCTGCGTGCCGCCCTGCTGGTGCCAGGCATCCATCGAGCGGGCCATGAACAGGGCGATGCCCTCGTCGTCCTGCTTGACCGGGTGCGTCGAGGTCACGCCGCCGCCGCCCGAGAACTGGATCGGTGCGTCGGTGATCGGCGGGTAATCCACCTGCTGCAACGACCCGTCTTCCTTTCGGAAAACTGCCTTCATTGTTGGCTGGATCGAGACGGTGTGCCCGTCCGCATCCTTGATCACCCGAACCGGCATGGCCGTCATAACCGACGACCGGACCTGATCCGCAAAGCTTTCGTAAATCTCTAGCTCGTCGGTGTAGCGTGTGCGCGGGTCCATGGGCCGACCTCAACCTTCCACGTGATGGCGGGAGGTGGGACGGCTTGCTGTCAGCCGAGCGCCCTGGCGCGGACGCTCGTTCAGAGGACGAGG
>NZ_JAKSYQ010000031.1:0-824 GCF_022829665.1 Methylobacterium sp. E-041
CCTGACCAGCTTGCCGCCTCCGCCTTGAAGCAGGCCGATGATCCTGTCCGCTATCGCCGCCAAGCTGGAGCAGCGCTCCAAGGCTGACTTCAATGGCCGGCACTACGAGGCGTCGCTCATCCTGCAGGCCGTCTCCTGGTAAAGAGGTGGCCTGGAGAATCTTCACAATGGGGCTGAGTAGAGTTTCTGCCTGAGGGCGGCCAGGATGGCCGCGGATCAGGAGCGACGATCAGTAAGCAACAGCGCCCCCCGTCGCGCGGCCCAGGCTCGGCTGCTGGTGCTCTAGACTGTCCAGATCGTCCTCATGGCCGAGGAGTTGCGCGCTCTCGGTCGACACGACACTAGGGGGTGTCATCGCTTGAGCCAATCGAGGGCTACAGCGCGGGAGAGGACGCCCATGAAGCTGGCGGCGGTCTTCTCGTAGCGGGTGGCGATGGCACGCCATTCCTTGAGCCTGGCCCAGAGGTGCTCGACCTGACTGCGGTTGTTGTCGATCCAGTCTGGGCACGCGACGGGCGCCTCGTGGCGCTGGGGTGGGATCGCCGGTCGCGCCCATGTTCCAGATGTGCTGGCGAAAGGCGTGACGGGTGTCGCCGCGGTCCCCGACGACCCACTTGGGCACGGTGATGGACGTAGAGGTTGCGATCGTTGCCCCAGCCGTTGTCGGCGTTGTCGATGAACTTCACCGCTACATCGTGAGCGCCTGAGCCGAAGTTGCCCGTCAGGGTGATGTCCTGGGTCTGACCAGCAGCATGCGAAGCAGATGTGGTCAGCGTGCCGCCAACCTGCTTGCCGTCGACCGTCACGGTGAAGTGCGGGTCACC
>NZ_JAKSYQ010000034.1:0-2296 GCF_022829665.1 Methylobacterium sp. E-041
GTCAGACCCAGGACATCACCCTGACGGGCAACTTCGGCTCAGGCGCTCACGATGTCGCGGTGAAGTTCATCGACAACGCCGACAACGGCTGGGGCAACGATCGCAACCTCTACGTCCATCAGGTCACGCTCGACGGGCAAACCTATGCGGGCGACTTAGCGATCAATCATGCCGGCAACAATAGCAACAACGTTGCAAATTTTTACTTCAATGGAAGCGCTGACTGGCATCTCTAGAGCGTTTTCGGTTTAATCTGGTTCGTATCCTGTGGCTTTGAAGAAGTTGGCGCACTCGTCTGGGGTAACGGTGTCAATGAGGTATCCGATTGCCGACCACAGTCCCTTGATAGTGCGTTCGGCAGCTTTACGCAGCGGCGCCTTCAGCTTCGAGAACGCCACCTGAGGGGTCCCCAATCGACAATTCGAGTGGGGTATCCCCTGATGGGGTTGAAGGCGGAGCTTTAGGGCGAGAGGAACAGGAGCCGTGCGCCGACCGCTTCGATGGCTGCCCGTACGGCCGGTCCTTTGTGGCTGCCGAGGTTGTCCATGACGACGATGTCGCCGGGGACGAGTTTGGGCACCAGGACGCGATCGACGTAGGTCTGGAAGGCGTCCCGGTTGATCGGCCCATCCCGCACGAACGGGGCGGCGATCCCGGACAGGCGCAGGCCCGCCACTAAGGTCGTGATCTTCCAATAGCCATGCGACACAGGCGAGCACAGCCGCTCGCCGAGCGGCGGACGCCCGCGGGTGCGGGCCATGTTGGTCGAGGTCCAGGTCTCATCCAGGAAGACGAGGGGGGGTTGGATCGAGGTCGGGCTGACCCGCAAACTACGCCTCGCGCGCCGCCTTCACATCCGGGCGTTCCCGCTCGGTGGCGTGAGCTGTCTTTTTTTGTACGTCAGGTCGCGTGCGTCGAGGAAGCTCCACAAGGTCCCGAACCCGACCGTCAGATCGTGCTCGTCCCGAAGCCGGGCGCGCATCTCCTCCAGGGTGATGTCGTCTTGTCCGTCGATCAGGCTGCGCAGGAACGCCTCGTGCGGACCGAGCTTCGAGCGGCGTGCCCGTCCTTGGGGACGGGCCGCCACTGTCCCGGTCGTCCTTAGCGCAGCCATCCAACGGATCGAGGTAGCGACACCGACTCCAAACCACGCCGCCGCTTGCCGGCGCAGCGGCTTCCACCACCCGCTCGCGCAGGTCCTGGCTGTAGGGTCGTCCCAGCCGTTGCTCCTCCTCCAGAGCGATCAGTGAGTCCGCCTAACAGCGCCAAGTGAACCCCACCTGCCCGATTCAGCGCACACGGAAAACGCTCTAAGCGGTGGTGTACGGTGTGAACCCCAGCAACACTCTTGGCCGCTCGCGTGGCGGCTATGGGACTAAGGCTTGTGTGATCGCCGACGGGCAGGGCCGCGCCATCGCCTTCCAGCTGGCGCCCGGTCAGGCCCATGAACTGCCCCATGCGGTTCCGCTGCTCGACCAACTTCCCGGCGTGCCCAAGTGGGTTGTCGGGGACCTTGAATACACCAGCCACGCCTTTCGTGAGCACAGGTGTGGGCCTTCAATAGGTTGTTCATCCGGTCAGCAGCGAGAAAAGCTGTCGTTGCGAAACTTCAGAGCCCTCGGAGAGACCGGATGAACATTCACCAGAATGCGCGTTTGACGCCGTCGGATCGAGAGCGGCTGGCGCGGAGCGGGCTCGCTCCGAAGGTAGTGGCCGCGACAATGGGGGTCTGTGCCAAGACGGTGCGCAAGTGGGTGGCCCGCTTCGAAGCCGAAGGACACGCCGGGCTGCAGGACCGCTCGTCGCGACCCCATACCCTGTATCGGCCGACCTCGGACGAGACGCAGGAGGCGATTGTGCGCTTGCGTCGGCAGCGCCTGACCGGCCAGCAGATCGCCCGTGATCTGGCTGTGTCGCCGGCCACCGTCAGCCGGGTGCTGCGTCGGCACGGCCTGAGCCGCCTCGGCGACATCGAACCACCCGCGCCCGTCCAGCGCTACGAACGCGCGAAGCCAGGCGAGTTGATCCACATCGACATCAAGAAGCTCGGCCGCTTCGAGCGCGTGGGCCATCGCATCACCGGCGAGCGCACGGGCCAGGGCAAGAGCTGCGGCATCGGCTGGGAATATCTCCACCTGGCCGTCGACGACTAGGGCGTGTCATCGCTTGAGCCAATCGAGGGCTACAGCGCGGGAGAGGACGCCCATGAAGCTGGCGGCGGTCTTCTCGTAGCGGGTGGCGATGGCACGCCATTCCTTGAGCCTGGCCCAGAGGTGCTCGACCTGACTGCGGTTGT